>NZ_JBVYHB010000008.1:0-67085 GCF_056033425.1 Leisingera sp. SA32
TGGTGTGCCCCCATCGGGTGGTCCAGTTTGAATGTTAGTGCATAGTCGGCCTTTGGTCTATCGGGACAATGCTCTTGGGCGCTGGCGGCCGGTATCCTAAGGCGCTGTGGGGCCTGACCGTATTGTAGTGACGCCGCCAGCGTTCGATCAGGATCTGGGCCTCGCGTAACGTGGTGAAGACCTCGCCGTTGAGCAGCTCATCCCGGAAACGGGCATTGAAGCTCTCGCAGTAGCCGTTCTCCCATGGTGAGCCGGGGGTGATGAATGCGGCTTTCGCACCGACGGCATCGATCCAGGCACGCACCTTCTTGGCAATAAATTCTGCACCATTATCCGACCTTATGTATTCCGGCGGGCCGCGTAGGATGAACAAATCCGTCAATGCGTCGACCACATCCGTTGAATTGAGCCTGCGTTTGACCCGGATCACCAGCGCCTCCTTCGTGAACTCATCGATGATATTCAGCGTGCGGAAGATCCGCCCGTCGTGGGTTCGGTCCTGAACAAAGTCATAGGACCAGACATGGTTCGGGCGCTCCGGCCGCAGCCGGACGCAGGAACCATCATTCAGCCAAAGTCGGCCTTTCTTGGGTTGCTTTTGCGGGACTTTAAGCCCCTCCTGCCGCCAGATCCGTTCAACGCGCTTGTGATTTACATGCCAGCCGCTGTTGTTCAGCAGCCCAGTGATCATGCGATATCCATAGCGGCCAAACTCTTCGGCCAACGCGGTGATGTCCTCGGTCAGCCGGGCTTCGTCCGGTAGACCACAGGGCACCTTGCGCTGCGTAGAGCGATGCTGACCTAATGTGCGGCAAACCCTGCGCTCCGATACGCTGAGGGTTTGCTGCACATGGTTGATGCACTGCCTGCGGCGGGAAGGGCTTAGAAGTTTCCCCGTGCGGCCTCGGCCAGGATCATCTTGTCCAGTGTCAGATCCGACACGGCTCGTCTGAGCCGGGTATTCTCAGCTTCCAGCTCTTTCAGCCGCTTGAGCTGATCGCGGCTCATGCCGCCATACTCCTTGCGCCATCGATAGTAGGTCTGAACCGTCACTCCGATCTGCCGCACGGCCTCCTGAACTGATTTGCCTTGCCCTTGCAGCACTTCAACTTACTTCAACTTGTCGCAGCTTCAGCACGATATCTTCGGGCTTCTCTCGCTTGCCGGCCATCTCGTCGTCCTCCTGAAAACGGGATAATTCTATCCCAAAAGGTGGACCACTTCAGTGGGGGCGTTCCAGTTTTGACTTGAGCGGTTTTGACGCCGAAGAAGGCAAGGTCCCAGAGCCTGAAGCCCTCCTGAACCACGGCCCGGAAGCGCGGGAATTTCCCGTTGATGCACTGGGACCTCTGCACGACGTGGTGATGGCGGTAGCTGACCAGACGCAGGCCCCCATCGCCATTGCAGCCGGCTCCGCACTGGCAAACGCATCTCTGGCGGTGCAAGGACATGGGGATGTCGAGTTGTTGCACGGCACAGCGCCCACGAGTCTTTTCGTTCTGACCATCGCCAAGTCGGGCGAGCGGAAAAGCACGGTCGATGCGATTCTGAGCCGCCCTGTAGAGCTTCACGAGCGCGAGCGCGCCAAGGCGTACCGTGAAGACATGAAGGCTTTTCGACGGGCGGCAGAGGCGTACAAGCAGCGCGAGAACAGCGCCAAGGCCGGTATCCGCGGCGGTGAAGGCGGCGCGGAACTGCTTGAGGCGCTGGGCGATGCTCCCCGCCCGCCGCTGCTGCCTGACCGCGTGGTGACTGAGCCGACTTTTGAGGGTCTGACGAAGCTGTATGAGCAGGGCAATCCCAGCCTTGGGCTGCTGAGCGATGAAGGCGGGCAATTCCTGGGCGGCCATGCCATGAGCCGTGACCACGCGCAAAAGACGCTGACTGCCTTCTCCAAGCTTTGGGATGGCGCTGCTATCAAGCGGACCCGTGCTGGGGATGGCACCTCCACCCTTCGGAATCGGCGCCTTTCCATGCACCTGATGGTGCAGCCGGTCATTGCGCACAGTCTGGTTGCTGACCCGCTTTCGGTCGGGCAAGGCTTCCTGCCGCGGATGCTGGTGGCGTGGCCTAAATCCAACATCGGCAAGCGGCGGGTGGATATTGGGGAGACCGCTGCTGAAACCCCCATCTCCAGTCTGGACGCGATTTATCAATGGGAGCTGCGCATGAAAGCCGCGCTGGATGCCACAATGCCGACATGGGACGGCGGCCAAGAAGGCGAGCGGCAGGGGCAGGAGCTGAAGCCGCGCACCCTGCGTTTGTCTGGTGGTGCGCGCTGGGAACTGGGCGTGTTTGCTGACAGGGTGGAGCGCGCACAGGCCCCCGGCGGCCCTCTGGCAGACGTGAGCGGAGCGGCGTCCAAGATTGCAGAGCAAGCCTGCCGCATTGCCGGGGTACTTGCTCTTTTTAGCGACCTGTCGGCAGAGGAAGTCACCCGCGCCACCATGCGGGACGCTATTGCAATCGCCGGCTACTACATGACCGAGGCCATGCGTATCACCGGTCAGGCGGCAGTTGAGCAGGAAGTGCAGGAAGCCGACGACCTGCGCGAATGGATTCAGAATCGCTGGCCTGAAATTGCCCGGCGCAACGGGCAGGACCCCCAGTATCTGATTCCATCGGTAGTGACGACCTACGGCCCGAACGCATTCCGCACTGCGAAGAAGGCAAAGGCGTCCATGGCGGAACTCGCCCGCAGCGGCTGGCTTGTGAAGCTGGAGCCGGGCACGGTGGTAGATGGCACGACGCGCAGGCTCGCCTATCGCATTGTTCGCTCAAGCTGACCGGGCGCACACCGGCTGAATTTCTCTATGGGGCTGCCTTCGGGTGGCCCCTTTCTTTTGCTGGCTAGGCACCCTGCCTGCGGCGCTGGGCGCTGCGCGCCTGACCGTGAAACAATGAAGGATTGGGGCTTCTGCCGGGGCTTGGTCGACGGTCATGTGGAGGGGAGGAATGCGGGCAGCGGTGAGTTGCTTTTCGGCTGCTTTTCGAGTTGCTTTTTTGTAGGGCGCATCCTGATAAGCAACTCAATAAGCAACCGAAAAGCAACTGCCAATATCGCTGAAACCCCTTGTTTATATAGCCCGAACGGACTCGAAAAGCAAAAAAGCAGAAAAAGCAGCTCCTCCAGATTTTTCCCAGGAGAGATACCCTCTAAAAGACATCATATTCAATAATTAGAATGTGATATATTTGCTAGTATTATCTGTACCTTATAAGTACTTTTACCCTGTGGATAACTTTTAGGCAGGGATTTCTGTTCGGGAAAAATTCTGGAGCAGTTGCTTTTTCTGCTTTTCTGCTTTTCGACGCTGACACGGACCCCTTCAGACAGCCTGTTTTACAGCCCCGAACCGGCGCGTGAAACATTCCACGCCCAGCGCCCCGCCCTTCATTGTTTCACGGCTCATTTGAATGTTTCACGCTCAGCGCAACCTGGAATCTCGATTCAAAAACCGGGAAATCTCGCGAGCCGCGCGCCCCGTGTCTCTTGAGTGGGTTCCAAAGTACCTCTTGAACCGGTGCGCACCCAGGGGCGGGGAGTGGGCGCAGAGGGTGGCGTGGGGAGGGGTGGCCCGCAGTCCCGGCCCCACATCGAGGTGCGAGGCATCCGCCCGTCGCCTCTGTCACCGCAAGGTACTGGAAGGCGGCCGCGATAGCGCGGTCAGGCGCGGTATTGGGAGCGGACGCTTTCACGCCATGCTGCCCTCAGAGCCAAAGGAAGGGCTTCATCTATACCGTCAAAAAGAAAGTCCATGGACAGTCCATACGTTCGGCGTAGCAGCCGCGCGCCGGGCAGGCTCACACACTGCGTACCGAGCTCCCAGTTCGATAGCTGAGCGCGCTTAAGGCCTGCCTTCTCCGCGTATTCCTTCTGCGTTAGGCCCTCAACCGACCTGTGCCACTTCAAGCGTTCGCCTATGTCTGCAAAGGGTGTTTCTTTCATATCTGCGCGCCTGTGCAGTAAATAACTGTGTCTAGCTGGAGGATTGCTTGGCTAAGAGGGCGACAAGTTGGCGAACGACCGTCTTTTCCTCTTCCGTTAGCTTTTCATAGTCGCGCCTGAATTGAGCATCCGACCAGCCTTCATCTTGCGAAAATAGTTCTCCGACCGAAACTCCCAAGGCTTGGGCTATCGCAGTCATTCGTTCGCTGTTTACCGGGCTATCGCCGCGTTCAATATCCGCCAAGTAACTAGGGGAAAGTCCGGCCGCATCAGCCAGAACCCGTTGGGTTAGCCCTTTCTGCTTGCGAAATTCTCTTATCCTGAGCCTCATGGGGCCACGTTGCGGAATCTGCTGCACAGCTGCAAGCTCAAAAAAGCGCAAAGGCAAATCGGTTCGTGGCGTCTGCGCCCAGTGAACTTCAGCCTTCATTCCCGGCCCGGCGCAGCCGGAAAGCTCTGCCCGGTACTTGCTCACGGCTTATAGCAGGGCGACAAGTCAGGCGGTATGCAGCTGAAGGTTAGGTATATTCCGAGTCTTTCACTCAGGTAATTGCCGGGGGCGGCGGCATCCGCGACTCCTTTTAAACCCAGGAGGGACCCAAAGCTTTTCCGCAAGAGGCTGCCTAGCTAGGGCGAGCTCCGAGACTGAGCGTACTGCGCAAGTGCCAACTGGCGCACTTCGGGTGATAGCGCGTCCATGCGCCCGCGGTAAATCCAATCAAGGGTGAGACCGTAGAGGTCGCAGAGGCGCACCGCTGACTCGATTGGTATGCGGCGAGTGCCCCTTTCCCAGCTTCCATATTGCCCGACGTTAAATCCGTTTCTTTCCGCCCAATCTTTTTGTGTAAGGTCCGAATATTCAGTGCGAATGGCTTCAAGGCGGGCACCTATCGGTTTGTACTCACTCATGCTGACCTTCTGGAAAATTCTGCAATTGGAAAAGATAGTGCCGGCAGGGGGCGACTGTAGCAAGGGCTATCAAGCGGTCGGTGCGCTTCCTGTAGCGCTCTCGGCCCAAGTGGGCGGCATGTATGCTTAAAGCAGCACTAAATGGGAGTGTCGCCAATGCATCGCGCCAGCTTCGCGCCGGGCATGTGCGGAATTTGGCTACTGATTGGTATACTGGCTACCGAAACGCCCAGCGCGACGGCTATTTAAGCCATGAAAATAAGGGGCTATGAGTAGATGGTTTGGTGGAGCCTAGCGGGATCGAACCGCTGACCTCCTGCATGCCATGCAGGCGCTCTCCCAGCTGAGCTAAGGCCCCAAACCTGTCCGCCTTTCGGTGTCCGTTCCGTTTCCGGTGTGGTCCGTCTTGCGGTGTGAGCGTCGTTTACGGGACGGCGGCGCGGGCCGCAAGAGAAAAAATGCGCCGGAGTCCAACTTTTTTCCGGCCGCCGCCGGGGACTGCCCGGGAGAGCAAAAAACTCCCCCGGACGGGCGGGTTTTCAGGAATCATCCTCGGGCGTGGAGACGTCCGCGATCTCGTCGAGCGAGACGTTGTCTTCCTCGTCCTCGTCATCCAGGACATCATCGCCCAGATCCACGTCGACCGCGTCGTCGTCATCCAGAACGACGTCATCCGCGTCCGCGGATTCCTTGGCTTTCAGGGTTGCCGCGTCTTCAGCATCCGCTTCGATCATCCGGGCCTTGCCGGTGTCGACCGCGACGGCCTCGCCCGTGTAGGGGCTGACGATCGGGTCCTTGTTCAGGTCATAAAAGCGTTTGCCAGTTGTGGGGCAGACGCGCTTTACACCCCATTCTTCCTTGGGCATGTGGATCCCCTTGATTTACTGGTGAGTCGTATCGACGATTCAGGTGCCTTGCCATATGAGGGGGGCACTGTCAAAGCCTTTGCCGGAAAGGGGCATCTGCATGGCCGAATATCACCTGTCCGGGGTGCCGCCGGTGCCCCTGACCCTGCGTCGCTCGGGGCGGGCGCGGCGGATCAGTCTGCGGATTTCCTCGCTCGACGGGCGGGTGACGCTGACCCTGCCCGCACATCTGCCGGACCGCGCCGGGCTGCAATTCGCCGAGGAAAAGGCCGATTGGATTCGCAGCCATCTCGCCAAGCACCCGGCCGTGGTGGCGGTTGGCTTCGGCGTCGTGCTGCCGATCGACGGGCAGGACCGCGCGGTTGAGCAGGCCGAGGGTCGGCGCATTCTGCTGGATGCGGGCCGGGTTGCCGTGCCGGGGCACGCACCGGGGCCGCGGCTGCAACGCTACCTCAAGGAGCTGGCCCGCAACCGACTGGCCGAGGCGTCGGATTTCTACGCCGCCCGGCTGGGGCGCGGCTACAGCCGCCTGACCCTGCGTGACACCCGCTCGCGCTGGGGCTCCTGCACCTCCGAAGGGGCGCTGATGTATTCCTGGCGGCTGATCCTCGCACCGCCTGCGGTGCTGCGCTATGTCGCCGCGCATGAGGTCGCGCATCTTCAGGAGATGAATCACTCGCAGGCTTTCTGGTCCGTGGTGGAGAACCTGTATGGCCGCTACCAGGAGCCGCGCGCCTGGCTGCGCGAAAACGGCGCCAGCCTGCACCGCTACCGGTTCGATGCGGCCGCGCCCGAGACCACACCCGGATGACCGTGGTTGACGTGGCGCCGATTTGTGATCACATGCGCGCATGACCTTGCCCAATCGCCCGCCCCAGGATGTCGCCGCCGTTGCAACGGTTGCCACCACCGCCCCCGTTGCCGCCGCAGCGCCCGCGCATGACCGGGTCTACCGCGCCCTGCGCACCCGGATCATGCATGGCGAAATTGCCCCGGGTGCGGCGCTCACCCTGCGGGGCATCGGCCGCGACTACGAGGTCTCGATGACGCCCGCGCGCGAGGCGGTCCGTCGACTGGCCGCGGAGGGTGCGTTGTTCCTGTCCTCCTCCGGGCGGGTATCGACGCCGGAGCTGACCAACGAGCGGATCGAGGAGCTCGCCGCCCTGCGCGCCCTGATCGAGGTGGAGCTGGCCAGCCGCGCCCTGCCGCGCGCCCACATGGCGCTGATCGACCGCTTGCAGCATATCAACAGCAATGTCGCCGAAATGGTCAGCAAGCGCGATGCGGTGGGCTATATCCGCACCAATCTGGAATTCCACCGCACCCTGTATCTGCGGGCACAGGCGCCGGCCATGCTGGCGATGGCAGAGACCGTCTGGTTGCAACTTGGCCCGACCATGCGCGCGCTGTATGGTCGTTTGCGCCGCACCGATCCGCCGCCGCACCACCGCCATATCATCGCCGCGCTCAAGGCAGGGGATGAACCCGGGCTGCGGCTGGCGGTGCGCTCTGACGTGACCCAGGGGCTGCGGCTGCTGGCGGGCTGACAGGCGGCATTCTGACGGTCAGAAAGCTGGGCGCGCCGCCGTCAGGTGACCGTATCAAGCGCGTCCTGCAGCGTCTCCGTGGTCGGGTCCGTGGCCTTGGGCACGATCCGGTAGCGCGCGTTGACAAGGCAGAACAGCGCAAATCCCAACAGGCCCAGACACAGGGCCATCACCAGCACGCGTCCATAGGCCTTCGTGCTCAGCCAGTCGAAGGCACTGCCCATACCGCCCGCCTCCGCACCGGAGGAGGACAGCCCCGCCTGCAGGATCAGCAGTCCAATGATCGCGATCACCACGCCATGGGCCGCGATCCCGAGCCTCAGCGCGGTGTGCATGTGCACCAGGGTCGGCTCGGCGCGAAGATGCTTGCGGTAGGTCTCTTTCCAAGCCTTGTGCAGGTAATATCCGCCGGCGCCGATGGTCACCACCCCGGCGACGATCATCGCAATCCGCCCGCCCGGCTGGCTCAGAAGGGTGCTGATCTGGCTGCCGCCACCGCCGCCCGACGCCTGGCCAGATCCGATGACCACGGCCAGCGCCAGCCCGCCCAGGGCCAGATGCACAAGACCGGTGACCAGCATGCCCGCTCGCGCGATCAGCCCCTTCGCACCGGTGCCATAGGCCTCAAGGTCCCAGACACTGTCGACCGCCCGCCAGACCGCGTAGGCAAACAGCCCCAGTGCGATCAGAACGACGATCGCGGTGCCCCAGCCGCCTTGCAGCCATTTCAGCGCCTCGGCGGTCCCCTTGGCCTCGCCGCCCTGCCAGATCGAATAGAGCGACACACCGGAAACCGCCAGATAGACCAGCGCCCGCCCAGCATAACCTGCGCGCATCACCGGCACGGCCCAGGCGAAATCTTCGGTGTTCACGTTCTCAAGACGCTTGCGGCGGGCAGAGGTTTGCGGGGTATCGGTTGGCATGGCGGTTCGCTCCAAGGGGTTCGCGGGATGCGGCTCAGTGACCCAATGCGCGAAACGGAGGAAGGTTCCGGAGTGGACACGGCGGCGGCGGCCCCGCCCTCATTAAGATCCGACGCCGGGCACGCCCCACCAGCGCAGCGTCTGGTTGAAATGTTGCGCGATGGCAGCGGTCGCCGCTGCGGCGTCACGGGCCTCCAGCGCCGCGATGATCGTCAGATGCTCTGACATCGCAGAGGCGATCCGGTCCTGAACAAAGGGGCGCGCGTTCTGGATGATGGCAACGCGCATCCGGTTGGCCGCATAGGCCGCGGCCAGCTGTGCGTTGTCCAGCCCGGCCGCCAGATAGTCGTGCAGCGACAGATCCACCGTGATGGCATCGCCGCTGGCAGGCAGGTCCGCCGCGTCCCGCGCCGCGGCGTAAAACGCCTGATGACGGCAGCGCAGCGGCGCCAGCCCGGCCAGATCACCGCTGGAAATCCGCCGCCGTGCGCCTTCCTGATCCAGCACCATGCGAAAATCCAGGCAGGCGCGGATGGTCTCGGGCCGCGCCTCCATCACTTGGATGCCGCGCTTGGGCAGGGTGGTCACCAGCCCCAGGGAACTGGCGTGTTTAACCGCCTCGCGGACCGCAGAGAGCGGCAGGTCCAGCATCTCAACCAGCTGGGACATGGACAGAAACTGTCCATCGCGCAGAGCACCGCTGCGCAGCGCCTGCCACAGCGCCTCCTGCGCCTTGCTGGCCAATAGCTGAACGTCTTTTGCTTGGGTCATCTTGGTCCTTTGGCCGCATTAGCTGTGGATTCAAAAAGGTGCTTTCTGGAATTTCTAACAGACTCTTAGCTAGAATAGCTTCTAACATGTTAGTTGCAACAGCAGTTTCAAGGGTGTTGGCAGCAGGCAGAACTGCCAGCCTCAGACCTGCAGCAGGGAGACCAATATGACGACAACAGACAACATGCCGGTGGCGCAGGCGGGCACGCTCGATCCCGAGGGCAACGCGCTCAACCCCGCCGAAAGCCATGAAAAGACCTGGGGATGGTTCGCCATCTTCAATATCTGGGCCAATGACGTGCAGTCGCTGTTCGGCTACTCGCTGGTGGCGTCGCTGTTCATCTCCTACGGGGTGGGGGGGTGGACGGCCTTCGCGGCGCTGATCTTCTCGGGCCTCTTCGTGATGTGGATGGTGAACCTCTCCGGCGCGCCGGGGGAGAAATACGGCATCCCTTATCCGGTGCTGGCCCGCGCCAGCCTCGGCACCCAGGGCGCCAAGCTGCCTGCCATCCTGCGCGCCACGGTGGCGGTGTTCTGGTATGGGGTGCAGGTCTATTTCGCTTCCACCGCGCTGGCGCTGCTGATCCGCTCGATCACTGGTGCTACCGGCGGCGCAGAGATCCTTGGCCTCAGCGGTATCGACTGGTTGTCCTTCGTCATCGTCTGGGGCTTTCACATCGTGATCTTCTGGCGCGGCATGGCTTGGGTGGAAACCTTCCTCAATATCGCCGGCCCGTTTGTCTATGTCGTGATGATCGGCCTGGTGATCGTGCTGTGGCAGCGCTCCGACGGGCAGCTGCTCAGCGCTACCGCGACGATCTTTGCCAACCCCGAGGGCACCTTCTGGACCGAGTTCCGCGGATTTGTTGCCATCGTCGGCACCATGGTCGCCTATTTCGCCGCGGTGATGATCAACTTCAGCGACTTCTCGCGCTATTCCCGCAGCCGCGAGTCGATGGTGATGGGCAATCTCGCCGGGCTGCCGTTCAACATGATCCTGTTTTCGGCGCTGGCCCTGCTGACAACCGGCGGTGCGGCCGTTGTGTTTGGCGAGAAGATCATAAACCCGACCGAAATCGTCGAGCGCACCGACAGCGTGCTGCTGGGCGTCATTGCGGCGATCACCTTCTTTGCCGCCACCATGGGCATCAACCTGGTGGCCAACTTCATCCCCGCGGTGAACGGCATCGCCAACCTCGCACCGGACAAGATCAGCTTCCGCAAGGCCGGTCTCATCACCTCTCTGTTTGCGCTGGTGATCGGCGGCTTCTGGAACAGCTTCATCAGCCAGTTCGGCATCAGCGGTTTCGTCAACACATTGGGGGCGACGCTGGCACCGATCTTCGGCATCATGATCGTCGACTACTACCTACACCGCAACCAGCAGCTCGAGCTGGCCGACCTCTATGACATGAAAGGCGGTGCCTACCACTATGACAATGGCTGGAACAGCGCCGCGGTCAAGGCTTTTGCGCTGGCGGCAATCTTCTCGGTGGCGACCGTCTGGGTGCCGTGGTTTGCCTTCCTGTCCGGCTACAACTGGGTGATTGGCGCGGCTCTGGGCGGGGCGGTCTACCACCTCATGGCCAAGGGGCGCGTTGCGGCCTGATCCGGCGGACGCAGCAAGAAAACAAAAAACCCGGCTCCAAGGCCGGGTTTTTCACGTGTTTCTGCGGGCGGCGCCTTACGCGGCCAGGCCCTTGGAGCCGATATCGAGAAACTTCTTGCGGCGGTCCCGAACCAGTTCCTCGGCGTCTTTGCTGCCCAGCTCTTCCAGCATCTCGGTGATCGTTGCGGCGACGGCCTTCATCGCCGCCTTCGGATCGCGGTGCGCGCCGCCCAGCGGTTCCGGGATGATCCGGTCGTTGACGCCCAGCTTGTTCAGATCCTGCGCGGTCAGGCGCAGCGCCTCGGCGGCTTCGCGCATCTTCTCGGAATCCTTCCACAGGATCGAGGCGCAGCCTTCGGGGGAGATCACCGAATAGATCGAATGCTCCAGCATCGCCACCCGGTTGGCCGTCGCAAAGGCCACCGCCCCGCCCGAGCCGCCCTCGCCGATGATGACAGAGATCAGCGGCACGCCGATCTTCAGGCACATCTCGGTCGAGCGCGCGATCGCCTCGGACTGGCCGCGCTCTTCGGCGCCCTTTCCGGGGTAGGCGCCGGCGGTGTCGACCAGCGTGATCACCGGCAGACCAAAGCGGCCGGCCATCTCCATCAGGCGCACCGCCTTGCGATAACCCTCGGGGCGCGCCATGCCGAAGTTGCGCTCGATCCGGGACTTGGTGTCACTGCCCTTTTCATGGCCGATCACCATCACCGGCTGGTCGTTGAATCGGGCCAAGCCGCCCATCACCGCCAGATCATCGGCAAAGTTGCGGTCGCCCGCCAGCGGCGTGTACTCGCTGAACAGCGCCTCAATGTAGTCCTTGCAATGGGGGCGCTCGGGGTGCCGCGCCACCTGGCATTTGCGCCAGGGGGTCAGGTCCTTGTACAGGTCCTTCAGCATCTGGGCTGCCTTGGCATCCAGCGCCGCGGCCTCATCGGCCACATCCATTTCTTCATTCGCGCGCGCCAGCGCCCGCAGCTCCTCCGCCTTGCCTTCGATCTCGGCCAGCGGTTTTTCGAATTCCAGATACTGGGTCATGGTGCCTCTGCTCTGACGGTTTGCAGCTATATGGCCTTAGCGGCGGCAAGATGCAACTCGGCAAGCCGCGGCTTGTGCCGCAGGGCGTGCTATGCCTGCTGCACCAAGATCCACACCAGCGAGGCCACCAGCACAGCGGCCATGGTCCAGTTGAACGCCCGCAGTTGCGCAGGTCGCCGCAGCAGCCGCCGCATCTGCTGGCCCAGCATGGTCCAGGTCGAGGCCGAGACGCAGCCGATCAGCAGGTAAGTGCCCGACACCCAAAGGATCGCTTGGATGTCGCGGCTGGCGGCATAGAGCGTGATCGCCCCCAGCGCCATCGCCCAGGCCTTGGGGTTCACCCACTGGAAGGCGCAGGCCTGCACAAAGCTCAACGGCCGCCCCTCCGCCACGCCGTCCTGGGGGGGCGCCGCATTGGCGACCTTCCACGCCAGCCACAGCATGTAGATCACCGACAGCACCGTCATGATGCTGGTCAGCGGCGGAAAGGCCTCAAACAGCTGCATCACGCCCAGGCCCACCGGCAGGATCATCAGCGGAAAGCCGATCGCCACCCCCAACAGATGCGGGATGGAGCGGTGAAAGCCGAAATTCGCGCCCGAAGCCATCAGCATCAGGTTGTTGGGCCCGGGGGTGAAGACCGTGCCAAAGGCAAAGGCGGCCAGCGCCAGGAAAAGCTCGTAAGTCATGCGGCGCAATATTGCGCGCAGAGCGCCAAATGAAATTGCGTTCTGCGGCGCGCATCGGTTATTTTTGCAATCAATGGCTAAGAATGACCGAATAAACCAACAGATATTGCAGGAGCTGAGCCGTGACGGCCGCATCAGCAATTTGGACCTGGCCGAGCGGGTCGGGCTGTCGCCCTCCGCCTGCCTGCGCCGGGTGCAGGAGCTGGAGCGCAGCGGCGTCATCACCGGCTACCGTGCGGTGCTGGACCGCCAGCAGATGGGGCTTGGCTTTGTCACCTATATCGGTGTCGGCCTCGGCGAGCACACCAAGGAGGCGCAGCAGGCGTTCGAGCGCGCCATGCAGGCCGCCCCGGAGGTCACCGAATGCCACAATATCACCGGCACCATCGAATATCTCTTGCGCGTCGAATGCGCCGACCTGCCCAGCTACAAGCGGTTTCACACCGATATTCTGGGGACCTCGCCCTATGTGACGGCGATTACCACCTATGTGGTGATGGGCTCGCCCAAGGATCTGCGGGCGTGACGTGCGGGCAGGGGGGGCGTGCTCAAAGGAAAGATGAAGAACTGAGCGCGCGCGTTTCGTGTTTTTCCACATCCTCATTGCGCAACTTCTGCATCTGCCGCGACGCAGGTGTTGCGCGCCTTGCGTACGCCGCTGTCACCATATCCTAAGCCGCATCAGCCACTCTGCTGCCTGATCGCGATTGCCCGTCGGGCCTGACACCCCGGCACCCCCTGGAACCGGATCCGCATCTGCGGGCCGTGCAGAGACAACGTTTAGCACGCGGGCGGATACGCCCGTCCACCTCCGCCTGTTTGGCGGCGCCGCCATTCTTACCCAAAACCACGTTCCGCCAACCCGGCATCTCACGCAGCAAGACAGCACAAACGAACACCCGTCATAGGCTTGATAAAACGGGGCGCCCCTATCGGGACGCCGCCTGGTGTTGTCGCTTGCGCGGGCGTCAACTCTGCGCAATCAGCTCCGATTGCGCCACGATCACTTCGGCCTGCTTGATGGAGGCAATGTCCACCAGTCGCCCCTTGTAGACGGTTGCGCCAGCACCGCTGGCCTTGGCCTCTTCCATCGCGGCCAGGATCTCGCGGGCTTCGGCAACAGCCTCGTCCGAGGGGGTGAAGACCTGATTGGCCAGCCCGATCTGGCTGGGGTGAATGGCCCATTTGCCGACCATACCCAGCGTGGCCGAGCGTTTGGCCTGCGCGATATAGCCTTCGCCGTCCGAGAAGTCGCCAAATGGACCGTCGACCGGCAGAATGCCATGGGTGCGGCAGGCAGCGACGATTGCGGCCTGCGCCCAGTGCCAGGGGTCCGACCAGTGTTTCGCGCCGTCGCGCAGCATGTAGTAATCTTCCTGGGTGCCGCCGATGCCAGTGGTCTGCATCCCCATCGAGGCGGCAAAATCCGCCGCGCCCAGGCTCATCGCCTGCAGTCGTGGCGAGGCTGCGGCGATGGCTTCGACATGCGCAATGCCCGCCGCCGATTCGATGATGACCTCAAAGCTCACCGGTTTGCGACGCCCCTTGGCGCGTTCGATTGCGGTGACCAGCGCATCCACCGCGTAGACATCCTCGGCGCATCCCACTTTGGGGATCATGATCTGGTCCAGCCGATCGCCCGCCTGCTCCAGAATGTCCACCACGTCGCGGTACCAATAGGGGGTGTCCAGCCCGTTGATGCGCACCGACAGGTATTTCTTGCCCCAGTCTACCGTGTTGATCGCCTCGATCACATTGGCGCGGGCCTGGTCCTTGTCGGCAGGTGCCACCGAATCTTCGAGGTCGAGGTTGATCACATCCGCCGCCGAAGCTGCCATTTTCGGAAACAGCATCGACTTGGAGCCGGGACCGAACAGCTGGCAGCGGTTGGGGCGGGCCGGGGCGGCAGGCTGGATGCGAAAGCTCATGTGGGCAGGTCTCCAGGTAAGGATATTACGTACTGTCTTTCGTTCGGGTTATTAAATTGCGCGCTCGCGCGCAAGTGAATTATGCAGTTGCGGCACAAGACGCCGCGTTGCGGCATCGTTGGGGCGCCACTGGCGGCCAGCGGGCGGCGGCTGGCCTTGCGGATCATGGCGCGCCGGTGATTGCGCGGCAAGGTTGGGCCGGACAAGGCGCGGATGTTTTGCTGCGAGATCACGAAAGGATCTTCGAGTGTTTGCGCTAATCTCGGGAGAAAATCACCGTATCGGCGATATATGTCGCGATTATGAGAGGAATTTGCACGGCAAACCGGACAGACTGGCGCGGAAGAATGACATTCAAAGACCAAGAAGGATGCGCGCGATGATCGAGACCCCTTATCTGCTGTTCCTGGGCGACGCGCCTGACATGCTGGCCGCCAAGGTTGCCATCGGTATCCGCGACTGGCGCCCGGACCATGCGGTTGGCCAGATCAGCCTGCCCGGTTGCGGCGCCGATCTGGGCCTGACCGAGATGACCCTGGCCGAGGCCAAGGAGGCAGGCGCCAAGACGCTGGTGATCGGTGTCGCCAACCGCGGCGGCGTGATCTCCCCCGCCTGGAAGGAAGTGCTGATCGCGGCGCTGGAAATGGGCTTTGACATCGCCTCCGGCCTGCACAACCTGCTGCGCGACGAGGGCGATCTGGTCGCCGCGGCGCAGACCTACGGCGGCACCCTGCACGACGTGCGCGTGCCCACCGTCGGCTACCCGATCGCCAATGGCAAGAAGCGTCGCGGCAAGCGCTGCCTGGCCGTCGGGACCGATTGTTCCGCAGGCAAGATGTACACCGCCATGGCGATGGACGCCGAGATGCAGAAGCGCGGCATGAAGTCGACCTTCCGCGCCACCGGCCAGACCGGCATCCTGATCACCGGCCACGGCGTGCCTCTGGACGCGGTTGTGGCGGACTTCATGGCGGGTTCGGTCGAATATCTGACCCCGGACAACGACGACGATCACTGGGATCTGATCGAGGGCCAGGGCTCCTTGTTTCACATTTCCTATTCGGGCGTGACCATGGCGCTGATCCACGGCGGCCAGCCCGACGCGCTGATCCTGTGCCACGAGCCGACCCGCACCCATATGCGCGGCCTGCCGGAATATGACGTGCCCTCGCTGGAGGAGCTGCGCGACATCGCCCTGCCGCTGGCGCAGCGCGCCAACCCCGCCTGCAAGGTGGTCGGCATCTCGGTGAACACCCAGCATCTGTCCGAGGAAGACGCCAACGCCTATCTGGCCGAAACCGAAAAGAAGATGGGCCTGCCCGCGGTTGACCCCTATCGCCACGGCGCCGGCCGTCTGGTGGACGCGCTGGACGCGGTCTGATCTAACGGTCCCGCCGGAGGCTTTCAGGCGCGCCCTGGGGAGCCTCCGGCGGGAGTATTTTTTGAAAGATGAAAAGGCGGAATGCCTGCCCGGGTTGGCGGTTTGCCGGTCTGTTGCGGCGGCGACCCGCCACAGGGAAAAGGACAGGCCATGCAGGTTTCCGTCACCCGGGACGTATTCAAACTGGCGCAGGTGTTCACCATCTCGCGCGGCTCGCGCACCGAGGCCAAGGTGCTGACCGTGAAGGTCGAAAAAGACGGCGTCACCGGCTGGGGCGAATGCGTGCCCTATGCCCGTTATAACGAGACGCTGGAGAGCGTGACCGCCGAGATCGAGAGTCTGCCCGCCGATTTCACCCGACAGGAGCTGCAATCGCTGCTGCCCGCCGGCGCCGCCCGCAACGCGGTCGACTGCGCCCTGTGGGATCTGGAGGCGAAACAGGCCGGAAAGCGCGTCTGGGAGCTGGCGGGCCTGCCGGAACCGAAGGCTGAGATCACCGCCTATACGCTGTCGCTCGATACGCCGGAAAAGATGCGGGCGCAGGCGGCGGAAAATGCCCATCGGCCGCTGTTGAAAATCAAACTCGGCACCCCCGACGACATGCCGCGGCTGGAGGCTGTGCGGGCCGGCGCGCCGGACGCCAAGATCATCATCGACGCGAACGAAGGCTGGTCGGCCGCGGTATATGCCGATCTGGCGCCGCATCTGGTGCGGCTCGGGGTTGAGCTGGTCGAACAGCCCCTGCCCGCGGGCGAAGACGAAGCCCTCATTGGCATGGACCGCCCGGTGCCGGTCTGCGCGGACGAGAGCTGCCATGACCGCGAGAGCCTGCCGAAGCTCAAAGGCAAATACGACGTCGTCAACATCAAGCTGGACAAGACCGGCGGGCTGACCGAGGCGCTGAAATTACGCGATCAGGCATTGGCCGAGGGCTATCAGGTGATGGTCGGCTGCATGGTCGGCTCCTCGCTGGCGATGGCGCCCGCGACGCTGGTGGCGCAAGGTGCGGCAGTAACGGATCTTGACGGGCCGCTGCTGTTGGCCGAAGACCGCGCCGAACCGTTGCTGTTTGACGCCGCTGGCGTCCATCCGCCGAAACCGGCGCTTTGGGGTTGAGGAGACCAAGATGACCCGTACCGTTTATGTGAATGGCGAATACCTGCCCGAGGCCGAGGCCAAGATCTCTGTCTTTGACCGCGGCTTTTTGTTTGCCGATGCCGTTTACGAGGTGACCTCGGTGCTGGACGGCAAGCTGATCGACTTTGAGGGCCACGCGGTGCGGCTTCAGCGCTCGCTGGACGAGCTGGAGATGGCCAGCCCCTGCACCAAGGACGAGCTGCTGGAGATCCATCGCAAGCTGGTGGGGCTGAACGGCATCGAGGAAGGTCTGGTCTATCTGCAGGTCAGCCGCGGCTCTGACGGCGACCGCGATTTCGTGTTCCCCGCCGCGGACACCCCGCCCAGCCTGGTGCTGTTCACCCAGAACAAGCCCGGCCTGGCCGACAGCCCGGCGGCGAAAAAAGGCGCCAAGGTGATCTCGATCGAGGACATCCGCTGGGGCCGCCGCGACATCAAGACGGTGCAGCTGCTGTACCCGTCGATGGGCAAGATGATGGCCAAGAAGGCCGGCTGCGACGATGCCTGGCTGGTCGAGGACGGTCATGTGACCGAGGGCACCTCCAACAACGCCTATTTCGTCAAGGACGGCGTGATCGTGACCCGCCCCCTGTCCACCGAGATCCTGCATGGCATCACCCGCAAGGCGGTTCTGCGCCTGGCCGAGGAAGCCCAGATGCAGATCGAGGAACGCCTGTTCACCATCGAGGAAGCCAAGGCGGCCGACGAGGCCTTCACCACCTCGGCCTCGGCCTTTGTGATGCCGGTGGTGGAGATCGACGGCGTGGCCCTGGGCGACGGCACGCCCGGCCCGGTGGCCAAGCGCCTGCGCGAGATCTACCTGGAAGAAAGCCGCAACACCGCGATCTGAGGCCGGTTGGGGCTGAGATGGAAGAGCCGCTCCCGAAAGGGGGCGGCTTTTTCTGTCCAACGGTATGGACCTCTCCGGACAGGCGTTATTTCAGGCAGGCGGTGTTCTGTGCCCTTGGCTGACCGCCGACGAACACTGCGCAGAAAACCTGTTCCGCTCTTGCCAAGTGGGGGCAGAGTACTGCATCAACACTGCGAAATTGGTTGGAAGCCTTCTCAGGTATGACTGCAATCTTTCTAGTGTTCATTGGGCTCCTTGGTCTGATCGCCGGCGGTGAATTGCTGGTGCGCGGGGCCGTATCCGCGGCCAGATCTTTTGGTATTTCTCCAATGGTCATCGGGGTGACGCTCGTGGGATTTGGCACCTCCACGCCTGAGCTGGTGACAAGCCTGCAGGCCGCGCTATCCGGGTCGTCCGGCATTGCCATCGGCAACGTTGTCGGCAGCAATATTGGCAACGTGCTTCTGATCCTCGGCATTGCCGCATTGATCGCGCCGATCAAGGTCGATCCCAAGGCATTTCGACGGGACGGCGCGGTTGTTGCAGCCGCAACGTTGCTGTGTCTGGGGGGCGTTCTCATGGGGGACATTGACCGGCTCACCGGGGCGGGTTTCGTGGCCGCGCTGGCCGTATATCTGGGTTTTACCCTGTGGTCGGAAAAACAGCCGGACGGAGCGCAGGCGGCGACCGTTTACGAAAACGAAGCCGACGCCGTTGCAGGCCCGCAGACCTCGGCAGGAGTAAGTTTTCTCATTGCCCTTGCGGGATTGGTCATCACGATACTCGGTGCGCGGTTTCTGGTCTCCGGCGCCGTCTCTCTGGCCGAGGCGGCAGGTATTTCAGAGACTGTCATCGGCCTGACCATCGTGGCGGTTGGCACGTCAATGCCGGAACTTGTCACCTCGGTCATCGCGGTCCGCAAAGGTCAGGGTGATGTGGCGCTCGGCAACATTCTGGGCAGCAACATATTCAACATCCTCGGTATCCTTGGGGTCACGGTTCTCGTCCAACCCATGATCGTCCCTCCTCAGATCGCAGCGCTGGATATCTGGGTCCTGTGTGCCACCACGCTGGTTTTGGTTGTGTTTGCCCGCAGCGGCTGGACCATCAGCCGACGCGAGGGCGGGCTTTTTGTCATGGCTTACGCAGCCTACCTGGCAGTGCTCTTGGCCTGAAAGCGGCCCCTCGGCGGATCGAGCAAGGGACCGTGCATAGGGCAGGGCGAGGGTCCGGGGCGCGGCGAAACGGACCATGCCCCACAGTCCTCACTTCTTTTCGGCCACGTTCTCCTTGAACGCCACCTCAAAGGCCGCTTGCGTCTCGGCGCTGGCCTCGGTCTGGTGCTTGGCCTTCCACTCGGCCATCGGCATGCCATAGAAGATCTCGCGGGCCTCCTCCTTGCCCATCTCGATGCCGCGCGCATTGGCCGCTTCCTGGTACCAGCGGCTCAGGCAGTTGCGGCAAAAGCCGGCCAGGTTCATCAGGTCGATGTTCTGCACGTCCGGGCGGTCCTGCATCAGGTGCTGTTGCAGGCGGCGGAAGGCGGCGGCCTGGAGTTCGATTTCGGTTTGCTTGTCCATGGCGGGCTCTCCGGGGTTGACCAGTGTCTGTGCTGGCCTAGCAGGCGCGGCGGAGGTGGGCAATGGGACCGGCGCGCCGCATCCCGTGGCTGTCCGGCTGCGCTCACATCAGTTGCAGCGCCAGCCACGGCCCCAGCGCGGTGGTCAGGATCAAGATCTTGTAGCTGCCCAGCCAGCGATAGGTGATGGGCTGTATCTGCTCAGGTGTCAGCTTGAACATCCGTGCGTGCAGGCCGATGATCCAACCTTGCAGCGCGATCAGCAACCCTGCGGCCAGGGCGAAGAAACACAGGTGCAGAATGGTCAGCCAGCCAAAGAAGGCGGAGAGGGTTTCGGGGGTCATGGCCGTTTCCAATGATTGCGAACCTACCCGACAGATATGGGGCCGCGACCGTTCTGCGGCAATGGCGCCGGGGCAGACGCGAAAAATGCCAATGCGTCATCTGCCTGACATGTTTTGACGCAACCTGTCGACGGGAGTTGCGCGACACAGGGATTTGAGGGATAAGCACCTCAACGCTGTTTGCGTTAACATACGTCAGGCCCGAAGGAGATCCGCCCCATGAAACGTTCGCGCAGTGTCAAGATTGTTGCCACCCTCGGGCCGGCCTCGGATACCTACGAGACCATCCGCGCGCTGCATGAGGCGGGGGCGGATGTGTTCCGCCTGAACATGTCGCATGGCAGCCATGAGGAAATCGCCGAAAAGCACCGGATCATTCGCCAGATCGAACAGGAGCTGGACAGCCCGATCGCCATCCTCGCCGACCTTCAGGGTCCGAAGCTGCGTGTCGGTGTCTTTGCCAACGGCGAGGAAGAGCTGGTCGAAGGCGCCGCCTTCCGTTTGGATCTGGACGAGGCCGAGGGCGACGTCAGCCGCGTCTGCCTGCCGCATCCGGAGATCTTCCAGGCGCTGGAGCCGGGGGCGCATCTGCTGGTCAATGACGGCAAGATTCGCCTCAAGGTCGCCGACTGCGGCGCTGATTTTGCCAATTGCACCGTGGTGACCGGCGGCACCATCTCCAACCGCAAGGGCGTGAACGTGCCCGACGTGGTGCTGCCGCTGGCCGCCCTGTCGGAGAAAGATCGCGCCGATCTGGAATTTGTCTGCAACCTTGGCGTTGACTGGTTGGCGCTGTCGTTTGTGCAGCGCGCCAAGGACGTGTTCGAGGCCCGCCAGCTGGCCGATGGCCGCGCCGCGGTGCTGTCGAAGATTGAAAAACCCCAAGGGGTTGAGGATTTTGAAGCAATTCTGGATGCCTCCGACGGGATCATGGTCGCGCGGGGGGATCTGGGCGTCGAGCTGCCGGTCTCCGCGGTGCCGCCGATCCAGAAACGGCTGGTGCGCAAGTGCCGCGCCGCTGCCAAGCCGGTGATCGTGGCGACCCAGATGCTGGAAAGCATGATCGAAAGCCCGATGCCGACCCGCGCCGAGGTGTCGGACGTGGCCACCGCCATCTATGAAGGCGCCGATGCGGTGATGCTGAGCGCCGAAAGCGCCGCGGGCCAGTATCCGATCGAGGCGGTGCAGACCATGAACAAGGTCGCGATCGAGGTCGAGGCCGACCCGACCTACACGCAGATCATCGCGGCGTCGCGGACCGCCAAGGGCACCACCGTGGCCGACGGCATCGTGGCCGCCGCGCGCGAGATCGCGGAAAAGACCGAGATCAAGGCGATCTGCTGCTTCACGCAATCCGGCACCACAGCGCTGCTGACCGCCCGCGAACGCCCCGGCGTGCCGATCATCGCCATGACCCCGGTCAGCACCACCGCCCGGCGGCTGTGCCTCAGCTGGGGCTGCACCTGCGTGATGACGCCGGAACTGGACCGCTTCAAGGGCGCGGTGGTCAGCGCTGCCCGTGCGGCGCGCGCCAACGGCTTTGCCGGTGAGACGGACCAGATCGTGGTCACCGCCGGCGTGCCGTTCAACGTGCCCGGTACCACCAACATCCTGCGCATCGCCCCCTGTGACGAACGGTTGATTTACAGCACCGACCCGGAATAACCTTTTCCTCACGTTTGTGTGAGGGGTGTGGGGTATGGAGACGGATCTGCCGCTGGTCGCGGGTCTGGTCATCGGGGCGGCGTCAGTGCCCTCGGTGTTGTCGGCCGTCAGCGAGCGCCGCGCGCCGCGGGTTTCGCTGCTGTCCATCCTGGCGGCCATCGGGCTGGTCACCTATGCGGTGCTGCACCGGCCCGGCGGCTACGGCATCGAAGAGGTGCCGGAGGCCTTTTTCCGGGTGGTGGGGCAGCTTTTCTAGAGAATCCGCTTGCCCCGCCGCGCGGCTTTGCGTATTGGGCAGCCCTGTTCCGCGCGTCCGGCCATCGTGGCATGCCGAGTCGCGCGTCTAGCGAACCTGCATTGAAGGAGACGGAAATGCCCAAGATGAAGACAAAATCGAGCGCCAAGAAGCGCTTCAAGGTGACCGCCACTGGCAAGGTCATCGGTGGTCAGGCCGGCAAACGCCACGGCATGATCAAACGCACCAAGAAATTCATCCGCGACGCCCGCGGCACCACCACCCTGTCGGCCCCCGACGCCAAGATCGTCAAGGGCTTCATGCCCTACGACCGCTAAGAGGAGATTGAGATATGTCCCGCGTTAAAGGTGGTACCACGACTCACGCCCGTCACAAGAAGGTCATCAAGGCAGCCAAAGGTTACTACGGCCGCCGCAAGAACACCTTCAAGGTGGCCCGTCAGGCCGTCGACAAGGCGAACCAGTACGCAACCCGCGACCGCAAGAACCGCAAGCGCAACTTCCGCGCCCTGTGGATCCAGCGGATCAACGCGGCTGTGCGTTCGCATGACGAGGCACTGACCTACTCCCGCTTCATCAACGGCCTGACCCTGGCTGGCATCGAAGTGGACCGTAAGGTTCTGGCCGACCTGGCCGTGCACGAGCCCGAAGCCTTTGGTGCCATCGTGCGCCAGGCACAGGACGCGCTGGCCGCCTGAGGCTTCAGCCGCATCTGACATTCCTGAAGGCCGCTCCACCGGGGCGGCCTTTTTGCTGGGCAGGGCCTGTTCGTGCCCCCGGTTGGTTGCCAAGGCAGGCAAAGCCTCTCATAGTCCTGCGACTGCTGACTTGGCTGGAGGCCGAAGATGAAAGCGACCCCTCACCCGCTACAGGAAGAACGCCTGCGTGCGCTTCACTCCTACGGTGTTCTCGACACCGCGCGGGAAAGCGATTTCGATGAAATCGTCGATCTGGCCGCCGAACTATGTGGCACCGCGATTTCCGTGGTCAACCTGATTGACGCGGAACGGCAATGGTTCAAGGCAGAGACCGGGTTGGGGGCGCGCGAAACGCCGCTGGAAACCTCGATCTGCTCGCATGTGATCCTCGAGGAGGATTTTGTCGAGATCAACGACACGCTGACTGACCCGCGCATGTGCGACAACCCGCTGTGCCTGGCGGAGCCGGGTCTGCGCTTTTATGCCGGGGCGCTGCTGAAGACCGCAGAGGGGCTGCCGCTTGGCACCCTGTGTGTTCTGGATCATCAGCCCAAGGAACTGACCGCGGTGCAGCGCAAGTCGTTGCGCGTTCTGGCGCGGCAGGTGATGGCCCAGCTGGAGCTGCGCAAATCGCTGCACACAGAGGAGATCCTGCGCAAGGAGGCCGACCACCGGGTCAAGAATTCGTTGATGTCACTGTCTGCCTTTGCACGGGTACAGCAGCGGTCCTATGTCGCGCCGCCGGCGCAGTCCGCGCTGGCCAAGGTGATGGCCCGCATCGACGCCATGAGCCGGGTGCATGAAATGCTCTACAAGGAGGCCGAACACGGCCGTCTGTGCCTCAGGCCGTTCCTGGAGGAGGTCTGCGGCCATACCGCGGAGCTGGCGCCGCCGCAGGTGACGCTTCAGGTGCAGGCCTGCCCGGTGCGGGTCAGCGCGCCGCAGGCGGTGGCGGTCGGCACCTTTGTCAATGAATTCATTGCCAATTCCTACAAACACGCCTTTCCCGACAATCGCCCCGGCACGGTGCGTATCGCACTGGAGCAGGCCGGAGACGGCAACGTCCGGCTGATCTGCTCCGATGACGGTGTCGGCATGCCTGCCGACAGCGCCCAGGATGGTGCCGGTCTGGGGGTCAAGATTGCCGAGGTGGTGAAGATGGAGCTGCAAGGCGAACTGACCTATGGCGGTCCGGGCGCCGGCGCGACCGCGACGCTGCTCTTCCCGGCCTGAGCCACCCCGCGCCCCGGCGGAACCGCCGGGGGGACCTCCGCGTTGATTCCGTGACCGCGCCAATGGGTCGGACCGGGATAAACGCAGGAGGACGCCGTGACCGCCACCAACACCGCAGAGACCGGGGCAGAGACCGCCTCCACCTCCAGCACCGCGCAGCTCTACCGAATGAAAATGCCGGGGCATCTGTGCCCCTACGGCCTGAAATCCAAAGCTTTGCTGCGCTGGCGGGGCTACAAGGTCGAGGATCACCTGCTGACCAGCCGCGACGAAGTGGATCGTTTCATGCAGGAGGCGGCGGTCGAAACCACACCGCAAACCTACATCGGCGACGAACGGATCGGCGGCTATGAGGCCCTGCGCGCCCATTTCGGCCTGCCGCTGCGGGCCGACGGGGACACGACCTACACGCCGGTCATCGCGCTGTTTGTCATGGCGCTGGGGATTGCGCTGGCGGCGCAATGGGCTGCCTTTGGCGCGCTGGCCGCAGGGCGCAGCCTGATGTGGTTCGTCGCGATTTCGATGTGTTTGCTGGCGCTGCAAAAGCTGCGCGACGTGGAGAGTTTCTCCACTATGTTCCTGAACTATGACCTGCTGGCGCGCCGCTTTGTGCCCTATGCCTATGTCTACCCCTTTGCCGAGGGCCTTGCGGGGCTGTTGATGCTGGCGGGTGTGCTGATCTGGCTGGCCGCGCCGCTGGCGCTGGTCATCGGCACCATCGGCGCGGTGTCGGTCCTGAAGGCCGTCTACGTCGACAAGCGCGAGCTGACATGCGCCTGCATGGGCGGCAGCAGCCAGGTGCCGCTGGGCTTCGTCTCCCTCAGCGAAAACCTGATGATGGCCGCGATGGGCGCCTGGATGCTGCTGAGCTGACGTGTGGCCGCGTCCACCCGGCGCAGCATGGTGACACATGCGCCGGCTTCCCCCGCGCACCTCTTGCTTTCACCGGCCCTTGTGGTAGCAGGGCACAAGCAGAATTCGAGGGGCCGTGATGGACGATCTTAAAGCCAAATACCTGGGTCAGATTGCAGAGGCCGCCGACGAAGCGGCGCTGGAGGCGATCCGCCTTGCCGCCGTTGGCAAGAAGGGCGAAGTGGCGCTGAAGATGCGCGAACTGGGCAAGATGACGCCCGAGGAACGCCAGGTCGCGGGCCCGGCCCTGAACGCGCTGAAGGATGAGATCAACTCGGCACTCGCGGCCAAGAAGGCGGCGCTGGAAGATTCCGCACTGGACGCGCGCCTGCGCACCGAGTGGCTGGACGTCACCCTGCCGACGCGCCCCAGCCGCCAGGGCAGCCTGCACCCGATCAGCCAGGTCCAGGAAGAGATCACGGCGATCTTTGCCGAGCTGGGCTTCTCTGTCGCCGAAGGGCCGCGGATCGACACCGACTGGTACAACTTCGACGCGTTGAACATCCCCGGCCACCACCCCGCGCGGGCCGAGATGGACACTTTCTACATGCACCGCGCCGCAGGCGACAACCGCCCGCCGCATGTGCTGCGCACCCACACCAGCCCGGTGCAGATCCGCGCGATGGAGAAAATGGGCGCGCCCCTGCGCATCATTTGCCCCGGCGGCGTCTATCGGGCCGATTACGACCAGACCCACACGCCGATGTTCCACCAGGTCGAAGGCCTCGCGCTGGACAAGGACATTTCGATGGCGAACCTCAAGTGGGTGCTGGAGGAGTTCGTCAAATCCTTCTTCGAGGTGGACGACGTCGAACTGCGCTTCCGCGCCTCGCACTTCCCCTTCACCGAGCCGTCCGCCGAGGTCGACATCCGCTGTTCCTGGAAGGATGGCGCATTGAAGATCGGCGAGGGCGACGACTGGATGGAGATCCTCGGCTCCGGCATGGTGCACCCCAAGGTGATCGCCGCGGGCGGCATTGACCCGGATGTCTATCAGGGCTTTGCTTTTGGCATCGGCATCGACCGTCTGGCGATGCTGAAATACGGCATCCCCGACCTGCGGGCCTTCTTTGACAGCGACCTGCGCTGGCTGCGTCACTACGGCTTCCGCAGCCTGGACGTGCCGGCGCTGCATGGCGGTCTCAGCAGGTGATCTGCCGGGAGTGATCGATGCTATTTGACCAGGACCATCAAAGCGGCTCTGCCGCCAAGCGGCGCAGATACGCGGCCTACGAGATCGTCTATACGATCATCGATTTCGCCGCAGCTTTGTGCTTTGTCATCGGTTCGGTCTTCTTTTTCGACGAAAGCCTAAAAACGGCAGGCACCTGGCTGTTCCTGTTCGGCTCCATTCTGTTTGCTGCCAAGCCGACCCTCCGCCTGGTGCGGGATCTGCGGCTGGCGGCAATGGGGGACGACCAGGATCTGGCCCAGAGGTTCAAGGACTAGACACATGAAATTCACGCTTTCCTGGCTGAAAGACCACCTCGACACCGACGCGAGCGTCGAGGAAATCACCGAAGCCCTGACCGATCTCGGCCTTGAGGTCGAAGAGGTCGTGAACCCGGCCGAGCGGCTCAAGGATTTTACCCTTGGCTATGTGAAACATGCCGAAAAACACCCGGACGCCGACAAGCTGCGCGTCTGCAAGGTGGACACCGACGAGGGCGAGATGCAGATCATCTGCGGCGCCCCCAATGCGCGCGAGGGCATCACCGTGGTGGTCTGCAAGCCGGGCATGTATGTGCCGGGGCTCGACATCACCATCGGCGTCGGCAAGATCCGCGGTGTTGAAAGCTACGGCATGATGGCCTCTGAACGCGAGTTGGAGCTGTCGGAGGAACACGACGGCATCATCGAACTGCCCTCGGGCAGTGTCGGAGACAAATTTGTCGACTGGCTGGCCGAAAACGACCCCGCCAAGGTCGATCCGGTGATCGAGATCGCCATCACCCCCAACCGCCCCGACGCGCTGGGGGTCTACGGCATTGCCCGCGACCTGGCAGCGCGCGGTCTGGGGACGTTGAAAACCACCAGCTATGAGTCGATCCAGGGCGGGTTTGCCAGCCCGATCAAGGTCACCATCGACGAAGACACGCTGGACGGCTGCCCGCTGTTTGTCGGCCGCCTGATCCGCGGTGTGAAAAACGGCCCCAGCCCGCAATGGTTGCAGGACCGGCTGACGGCGATCGGCCTGCGCCCGATCTCGGCGCTGGTGGACATCACCAACTTCTTCACCTTCGACCAGAACCGCCCGCTGCATGTGTTTGATGCGGCCAAGGTGCAGGGTGACCTGCGCGTCCACCGCGCAGAGGGCGGCGAGGTGCTGAAGGCGCTGGACGAGAAGGAGTACACCTTCGGCGCGGGCCAGATGGTGATCTCGGACGCAAACGGCCCCGAGAGCATCGGCGGCATCATGGGCGGCGAAGCCACTGGCTGCACCGAGGAGACCGTGGATGTCTTCCTTGAAAGCGCCTTCTGGGATCACGTGCAGATCGCCACCACCGGTCGCGCGCTCAAGATCAACTCGGACGCGCGTTACCGTTTCGAACGCGGCGTCGATCCGGAATACACCATCGAAGGTCTGCACCGCGCCACCCAGATGATCCTGGATCTGTGTGGCGGTGAGCCGTCGGAGATGGTGATTGCGGGCGATGTGCCGGACCATTCGCGCGCCTACAAGCTGGACGCGGGCCGGGTGCAGTCGCTGGTGGGGATGGACATTCCTGAAAGCGACCAGCGCCAGACGCTGACCCGTCTCGGCTTCCGCCTCGAGGGCAACCTGGCCCATGTGCCGAGCTGGCGTCCCGACGTGCAGGGCGAGGCCGACCTGGTCGAGGAGGTCGCGCGGATCGCCTCGCTGACCAAGTTGAAGGGCAAGCCGCTGCCGCGGCTGACCGATGGCATTCCCAAGCCGGTGATGACCCCGCAGCAGCGCCGCCAGCAGATGGCGCGCCGCACCTGTGCCAGCCTCGGCTACAACGAGGTGGTGAGCTACACCTTCATCGACCAGGCCTCGGCCGCGCTGTTTGGCGGCGGTGAGGATGCGACGATGCTGGCCAACCCGATCTCGTCGGAGATGTCGCATATGCGTCCGGCGTTGCTGCCCGGGCTGTTGCAGGCAGCCGCCCGCAACCAGGCACGCGGCATCATGGATCTGGCGCTGTTCGAGGTGGGGCCGGCGTTCCACGGGGGCGAGCCGGGCGAGCAGCACAACCTGATCTCCGGCCTGCTGGTTGGGCGCACCGGTCCCAAGGACGTGCACGGGGCGTCGCGCGCGGTGGATGTCTATGACGCCAAGGCCGACATCGAAGCGGTGCTGGCCGCCATCGGCGCGCCTGCCAAGGTGCAGATCCTGCGCGGCGCTGACAGCTGGTGGCATCCGGGCCGTCACGGCAAGATCTGCCTTGGCCCCAAGAAGGTGCTGGGCATCTTCGGCGAGCTGCACCCCAAGGTGCTGAAGGAAATGGGTATCAAGGGCGCCGCGGTGGCCTTTACCATCTGGCCGGACGAGGTGCCGATGCCGCGCAAATCCGGTGCCAGCCGCCCGGCGCTGGACATCAGCGATCTGCAAGCGGTCGAGCGTGACTTTGCCTTTGTTGTTGATGCGGATGTCGAGGCGCTGACGCTGGTCAATGCCGCTGCCGGTGCCGACAAGGCGCTGATCGAAGACGTGCGCGTCTTTGACGAATTTATCGGTGGCTCCCTGGGCGAGGGCAAGAAGTCCCTGGCCATCACCGTGCGCCTGCAACCCAACGACAAGACGCTGAAGGAAAAGGACATCGAGGCGGTGAGCGAAAAGATCATCACCAAGGTGACAAAGGCCACCGGCGGCACCCTGCGCGGGTGAGGCCGGGCTGATCCGCAGACCCAGGACCTTTGCTGAAAATGTTTGGGCAGCGCTCCCCGCCGGGGCGCTGCCCTTTCTTTATCAGCGTTCAGCGAAGAATTCGGCCAGAAGGTCAAACACCAGACGGATCCGGCGGCTTGTGTGCAGTTCGCGGTGTGTGGTCAACCAGACCGGAAAGAGGATCGGCGCCATGTCCGGCAGCACCCGCTCCACCCCGCCGGTGGCAGTCGCCACAGCGTCCATCATCGGGCTGATGCCGAAGCCCTGCCGGACCAGTTCCCAAGAGACCAGACCGCTCGTCGATTTGATCGGGAAATTGTCGGCCGTCAGGTGAATGCCCAGCGGCGCCATGAAGGCGATCGAGCGGTCCACATCGGCAAAGCCGACAAAATCATGCGCGGAAAGATCCGCGACCGTCGCAGGCCGACCGCGCCGCGCGAGATAACTGGGCGCGGCGTAGAAACGGGCGCTGGCCTCCTGTACCAGTCGGGCGATCAGCTCTGGCTGGTCGGGGCGGACATGGCGGATGGCGATGTCTGCCTCGCGGCGCATCAGGTCGCGGACGTCGTTGGCAGCCACCACGTCGATGGTCAGCCGCGGTGCGCGTTGGCGCAGCTGGTGCAACACGGGCGGCAGCAGATGGGCCGAGACCACGTCGCTGGCCGTGATCCGCACCGTGCCCTCGATGGCCTGCGCCTGTCCGGTGGCGGTCAGGGTCAGCGCCTCCGCCGCGGCGCCCATCTTGCGGCTGTGGCAGAGCAGCTCCTGCCCGGCGTCGGTCAGCGCCAGGCTGCGGCCGAGCCGCTCAAACAGCAGCACGCCCAGCTCTGCCTCCAGCGCGGCGACCTGGCGCGACAGGGTGGGTTGGGTCAACCCCAGCTGCCGCGCCGCCGCCGAAAGCGAGCCGGTCTCTGCCGTGGCCAGAAAGGCGCGGATGTGGTTCCAGTCCGGGTTGTCCATGCAGATACGTATAACGACCTTGCGAATTTCGGCAATTTTTCTGCGGTTCCTGCATGGCTAAGCTGCCCCAACAAGGAGACACGCCATGACAGCTGATGCCCGCTTCTGGGACAGAATTGCCCCGAAATACGCCCAGTCCAAAATCCGGGACATGGAGGCCTACCGTTATACGCTGGAGCGGACGCGCAGCTACCTCAGGGACAGCGATCACGTGCTGGAGCTGGGCTGCGGCACCGGGTCCACCGCGATTGAGCTGGCGCGCACTGCGGGGCAAATCACCGCCACCGACCTGTCGCAGGAGATGCTGAAGGTGGGGCAGGAGCGCGCCTGGAACGCGGCGGCTGACAACGTGGAATTCCACCGCTGCGACGTGCTGGATGCGCCGCAGGGGCCGTTTGACGCGGTGATGGCCTTCAACCTGCTGCACCTGCTGCCCGATTGTCACGCGGTGCTGGCGGCGGTGGCGACGCGGCTGCCCGAGGGCGGGCTGTTCATCTCCAAGACGCCCTGTCTGGGAGAGCGGCGGGGCACCCCAACCTATTGGATGTACAGGGTCGCGATCCCGCTGATGCGGCTGGTCGGCAAGGCCCCCAGCCATGTGGATTTTCTGGATGTGCGGGCGCTGGAGGCAGCGGTGCAGCGGGCCGGGTTCGAGATCATCGAGACTGGAAACTATCCGGCGGACACCCCCGGCCGCTACCTTGTGGCGCGGCGGCTTTGACGCACAGGTGGTGGACGCGCTCCGCGCCTTGGGGGATACTGCGGCCTGGCCGCCCGCCTGCGCTTTGACGTGGGCCAGGGGGGCACGACAACAGGATGTGGGCAGGGCAGCGGCCTGCGCGGGTATGACGGGCGTCGCCCCGCTCCCGCTGGGCGCTGCGGAAAGGAACGAACCATGGCATTGAACGTCTATCTTTCGGGCGAGATTCACACCGATTGGCGCGAGCAGATCGTCGAAGGCGCCAAGGGGCTGGAGGTCAGCTTTGCCGCGCCGGTCACCGATCATGACGCCAGCGACGATTGCGGCGTTGCGGTTCTTGGCGCCGAGGACAGCAAGTACTGGCACGACCACAAGGGCGCCAAGATCAACGCGATCCGCACCCGCAAGGGCATTGAGGATGCCGATGTGGTGGTGGTGCGCTTCGGCGAAAAATACAAACAGTGGAACGCTGCCTTTGATGCGGGCTATGCGGCGGCGCTGGGCAAGTCGATCATCGTGCTCAGCCCGCCGGAGCATCAGCACGCCCTGAAAGAGGTGCACGCCGCGGCTTTGGCGGTGGCACAGGAGCCGCGTCAGGTGGTGGAAATCCTCACCTATGTGCTGACCGGAAAACTGCCTGCATGAGCCCAGCCGGAGCACCGGTTCTAACTACCGAACGGTTGGTCCTGCGCCCGCATGTGGCGCAGGATTTTGACGCCGTGGCAAAGCTTTGGGCCGACCCGGAGGTGGTGCGCCACATCTCCGGCACGCCCGCCACGCCCGAGGAAAGCTGGGCCCGGTTGCTGCGCTACATCGGCCATTGGCAGGCGCTGGGTTTTGGCTATTGGGCGGTGACGTTGCGCGGCAGCGGGCAGTTCGTGGGCGAGGTGGGCTTTGCCGATTTCCGGCGCGACATGCAGCCCGGTCTGAACGGCGTGCCGGAGGCCGGCTGGGTGCTGTCGCCCGCGGTGCACGGCCAGGGCATCGCCACCGAGGCCGTGGCGCGGATCCACCGCTGGGCAGACCAGGACACGGACTGGGCGGAAACCGTCTGCATCTTTGACCCCGCCCACGCGGTCTCGCAGAAGGTGGCGCGGCGGCTAGGGTACGTGGTGCGCGGCGAGGCGCGATACAAGGCAGGCGCGGCCTTGGTGATGGCGCGCAAGGTGCCGCGTTAGGACCCACGGCGGTGGTCGCGGCGTTGCGTGCGCCCAGCAATACCTCGCAGCAACCCTTCGTTAAGCCGGGCGCGGTAAATATTTGATCTTGATGAGGCTTTTAACCTGGTATGGTGCCTGCGGCAGCAGGGTGCCGGAAATGCGCGCATGACAAATCGCCGAAGACCTGCCTGGCAGATCACCCCGCTGATCGAAGATAGCGGTCTGTTTAAACGGGAAGTCCGCGATGTCGCGGTGGACTTGGTGCCGGTGTTTTCCCGCAACAACCGCAAGGATCTGGTGGTTGCCGGGATTGTCGCGCCCGGCACTGAGATTGAGGTGGTGTTTGCCGGTCGTCGCAGCCGCGATGCGGTGTCCCTGATTGACCGGATGAAACAGCTGCGGACCCATGGCCTGCGCCATGCCGACACCGGGCATCAGGCGATGGCTGCGCTGCGCAAGCTGCGGCTGGAGGTGCAGATCCGCGGCACCTGGCGGCTGCGGTTCGCGCGCGACGACAGTGGCTGGGAGGCGAAGAAATACCAGCTGATCGCCGCGCAGTGGGCCTTTCACGATCTGGACGGCTATCGGGTTTTGGCGGGCAGCCCCCCGGCTGAGCCGGAAACCACCCGCCGGATGCACGACCGCGCCCGCGCCGAGCGCGCCCGTCTTGCGGCGGCCCGCAGCCGCGTGGCAGAGACCCAGGGGCGCGACTGAGGCAGGTCCGAGCAGCGGCGCGTCCAAGGACCCGGAGGCCGGTGCGTCCACAAAGGGTTTGGCGCCCGCGCCACGGCTGGCGGCACAGGCACTTTGACAGGCAGGGCGGGTTCAGCCCGCTTTCTTGATTTCCACGCTGTGCGGGTAGGGGATCGAGATGCCCTTGGTGTCGAAGGCTTCTTTCACCCCTTGGGTGAGTGCGAACTTCAGTTCCCAGTAGTCCTCGGCCTTGCACCAGACGCGGGTGGACAGGTCCACCGAGCTGTCGTTCAGGTTGGTGACCCGCACCCAGGGCGCCGGATCCTGCAACACGCGCGGGTCGGCGTTGGCCTGTTCGAGGATGATCGCCTTGGCCTCCTCGGCGTTGTCGCCATAGTCGATGCCGAACACCATGTCGACGCGCCGGGTGGGGTGATGCGAATAGTTGGTGATGATCGACCCCCAGGCCTGGCCGTTGGGCACGATGATCTGCACGTTGTCGGGGGTGGCCAGCTCCGTCACAAAGAGGTTGAGATCCTTGACCGTGCCGGAGGTGCCGCCGATGTCGACATATTGGCCGATGCGGTAGGGGCGAAACAGGATCAGCATGAAGCCTGCCGCCAGATCGCTGAGCGTGCCTTGCAGCGCCAGGCCGATGGCCAGGGTGGCGGCGCCCAGCATGGCGACCAGGCTGGTGGCCTCGATGCCGAAGATGCCCAGCACCGCGACCAGTACGATCGCCAGCAGCACCCAGCGGACCGCGCTGGCGGCGAAATTGCCCAGCGTCGGGTCGATCTGCGGGGTCTTGTTGATCCGGTTGCGCACGGCGCTGCTGATCCAGCCGGTGGCAATCCAGCCAAGGATCAGCACCACAAGCGCCTTCACGCCGCTGACCACCAGCGGCCAATAGGCGCCCGCCTGTACCATCATCTGTTCCATATTCACTGTCCTGAATGATTTTGTCTGCGGCGAATGTTTCGGAAACCATCAGCCGTGGCAAGAGCGCCCAGCGGGGAAAGATTCTCGTCCGGCACCTCAACCACAGGTGGCGGCGCGGCAGAACATGTCGGCCAGGGTGCTGGCGCCTTATGCGCCGCAGGCGATCCTGCCCGGCCCAGCCGCCCAAAGGGATGCTGAGCTGTCGGAACACGCGGGCAAGATCGCCACCACAACCGTCAGTCCTCCGGTTGGCACCTGCCGCATGGGCGGCGGTCCGGCGGGGCGGGTGTCACTTCAACAGGTCGCGGGCGATGATGGTGCGCTGGATTTCCGACGATCCCTCGTAGATGCGGAAGATGCGCAGGTCGCGCAGGTAGCGTTCCAGCGGGAAATCGCGGGTGTAGCCGTAGCCGCCGTGAATTTGCAGCGCCCTGTCGGCAATGCGCCAGGCGGCCTCGCTGGCGTAGAGCTTGGCAAAGGCCGAGTCCGAGGAATACCGCGCGCCGGTGCCGCGTTTGCGGGCGGCCTGAAGCCCCAGCGCCCGCGCGGCCGCCAGATCGGTGGCGCTGTCGGCGAGCATCCATTGCAACCCCTGAAAATTGCCGATCGGCTGACCGCCGACCTCACGCTCTCGGGCGTAGGAGATTGCCGCATCCAGCGCCGCGCGGGCGATGCCGGTGGCCTGCGCCGCCACTTCGATGCGGCCGTTGTCCAGCACCTTCATCGCGGTGCGAAAGCCCGTGCCTTCCTCGCCCAACCGGTTTTCAGCCGGCACGAAACAGTCGAAGCTGACCGGGAACACATGGCCGCCGCGCAGGCCCATCGTCTCTTCGTGTTTGCCGATCTCGACGCCGTCGGTTTGGCTCGGTTCCACTACAAAGGCACTGACCCCGCGCGCGCCTGCATTGGCGTCGGTCTTGGCGTAAACCACAATGAAATCAGCGCCGCCTGCGTTTGAGATAAAGCATTTCGACCCCTTCAGCCGGTAGCCACCGCCATCGCGGGTCGCGGTGCTGCGCATATCAGCGGGGTTGGAGCCGGCCATCGGCTCTGTCAGGGCAAAGGCCCCCAAAGCTTCGCCGACGGCCGCGGCGGGCAGCAGGCGGCGTTTCAGCGCCTCGTCCGCACCCAGAAGCAGCGAATCCGTGGCCAGGAAATGCGCCGTGAGCATCGAGGCGGTGGAGCCGCAGGCGCCGGCAATAGCCTCAACCGCGCAGTAGAGCGCGGTGCCTGACAGGCCGATGCCGCCATAGGTTTCGGGAAGGTTCATGCCCATGATGCCCATCTCTGCCAGTGTGGGCAGGTGGCAGGTGGCGAACTGCGCCTTTGCGTCGATGGGGGCAGCGGCGGGGGCCAGAACCGCGGTGGAGACCCGTTCGATCTGATCGATGACGGCCTGTTCTTCGCTGTTCAGATCGCCGTTCATTTGGTGTCTCCTTGTTGTAAATGGTGCAGGATGTCCTGCGTATGGGCGCCCAAGGCAGGGGCCGGGTGCCGCTGGCCGCGCGTCGCGCCGCTGAAGTGGACGGGCTGTTCCGGCACGCTCAGCTCTCCCAATGCGGGGTGGATCACGGGGGAGGCCAGCCCGCGGGCCTGCGCCTGTGGCGAGGCCCAGGCCTGGGGCACGGAACACAGGGGCGCCGCCGGGATGCCCGCCGCGGACAAAATTGCCACCGCCTCCTGCGCGCTGTGGCGGGCGGCCCAGGTTTCGATGGCTTGCGCCAGTGCCGGTTCGTGCTGACGTCGCAGCGCATCGCTGGCAAAGCGGGCGTCCTGTGCCAGCGCGGGCGCGCCGATGGCCTCCGCGAAGCGGGCAAACAGCCGGTCGTTCAACACCGCAACGGTAAAGCCGCCGTCCGCGGCGGCATAGCTGCCGAAGGGGGCCGACAATGGGTGTTTGCTGCCGCTGCGCTGCGGCGTCTCCTCCGCCATCAAGGCGCGGCAGGCGGCCACCGGCATCATGGACACCAGCGCGTCAAAAAGCGCCAGATCCACGTGCCGTCCGCGGCCGCTGCGGCTGCGGTCGAACAGCGCCACCATTGCGCCGAAGGCGGCAAACATGCCGCCCGCCACATCCGCGAAGGCATCGCCTGCCATCATCGGCGGGCCGTCCGGCGCGCCGGTCATCTCCATCAGGCCGCTCATGGCCTGGATGATGATGTCATAGGCCGGCAGCATCCGGTTCGGGCCGGTCTGGCCAAAGCCGGAGACCGACACATAGACCAGTTGCGGGCAGGCGGCACAGAGAGTCTCGGCGTCGAGGCCAAAGCGCGCCATCACGCCCGGGCGGAAGTTTTCCACCAGCACGTCGCAGTCCGCCGCCAGTGCCCGCGCCGCCGCTGCGCCCTCGGCGGATTTCAGATCCAGCACGATGGATTTCTTGCCGCGGTTCACCGACTGGAACAGCAGGCTTTCGCCATCCTTGAACGGGCCGATGTGGCGATAATCATCGCCCGCGGGCGGCTCTACCTTGATCACCTCTGCGCCGAGGTCGGCCATCATCGCGGTGCAGTAAGGCCCGGCCAGAACGCGGGAAAAATCCAGAACCCGAACCCCCTCCAGCGGGCGGCGGTCGGTGGTGCCGTCAGTGTCGAACATGAAACCCCCATCAATTGTCTGATGTAGGTTAGCCGGGGTTTGGGTATATCTGGAAATACTGGGATGATATAAAGGGTATTCAATCTTGGATATACCGTTGAGCTTTCGCCAGATGGAGATTCTGCTGGCCGTGGCCGACCACGGCAGCACTGCGGCGGCGAGCCGGGCGCTGAACACCTCGCAACCTTCGGTGTCGCTGGCGATTGCCCGCTGCGAGGAGGTGTTTGGCCAGAAGCTGTTCGTGCGCCTGCCCGGCCGTGGCATGGAGCTGACGCCCTTTGGCCAGCACAAGACGGCGCAGCTGCGCGCGTTGGACCGGCAGGCACGCTGGGTGCTGAGCGGCGGTGAGGGCACGCCTGAGTTCCTGAACCTGGGCGTGTTTTCCACCCTCGGGCCGCGCTATGCGCCGCAGCTGGTGCGCCGGTTCACCGCGGCGCATCCGGATGCCGAGCTGCGCATTCTGGAGGGAGATTTGCAGACGCTGTTCGACTGGCTCAGCGAGGGGCGCATCGACTTGGCACTGATGTATGATTTTGGCGTTCCGTCAGATTTTGCCATCACCCCGCTGATGGCCGCGGAGCCTTATGCGCTGCTGCCGGCGGGGCACCGGCTGGCGGAGCAGGGCCGCGTCCGCGCCGAAGAGCTGGCGAAGGAGCCGGTGATCCTGATGAACCTGCCGCACAGTCGCGGCTATTTCCTGTCGTTGCTGCAAAACGCCCGCTATCCGGTGCGGGTGGCGCATGAGACCGGCTCGATCGAGATGCTGCGGTCGATGGTGGCGAACGGCTTTGGAGTTGGTTTGCTGGCGACGGATCTGCCGGAGGGGCGCTGCTATGATGGCGGCGCGGTGGTGCGGGTGCCACTGGCCGGGCAGCCGCCGCGGCATCAGATCGCGCTGGCGCAGCGGGGGGATGCGCTGAAGCGTCCGGTGGTGCGCGCCTTCTCGGCCTTTGCCACGGCGTTTTTTGCGCCGCGGGGCTAGGTGCGTCAGCCCAGCAGAAACAGCAGTGTCATCACCAGGCCGATGGCGGTGACAAAATGGCGGAGCAGATCGGTGCGGCGGATGCGGCGGCTGAACCGGGCGCCGACGTAGCCACCCAAGGCCGCGCTGACGGCCATCACCAGCGCCTGCTCCCAGGCGATCAGCCCGGCGGCGATGAACATCACCGCAGAGGCCAGCGACACCACCGCGGACAGCAGGTTCTTGAGCCCGTTCATGCCGTGCAGGTTGACGTAGCCGAGGAAGCCGAAGGCGGCCAGTAGCATGATGCCGAGGCCCCCGTTGAAGTACCCGCCATAGACCGACACCGCCGTGATCGCCGCGGTCGAGACGCCAACACCGGCGTCGCCTGCGCCACGATCACGGGCCAGCCGCAGCAAACGGGGGCCGAAGGCGAACATCAGCGTCGCCAGCAGCAGCAGCCAGGGCACCACCCACAAAAAGGTCTCTGCCGGGGTCACGATCAGCAGCATGGCCCCCAGCAGGCTGCCGACCGCCCCGGCCATGGCGATGGACCTGAGCGACAGCGCGCCCTCGGACTGCATGTCCTTGCGAAAGCCCCAGGCGCTGCTGAGGTAGCCCGGCAGGGCGGTCAAGGTGGCAGTGGCGTTGGCGCTGACTGGCGGGATGCCGACATGGATCAGGGCCGGCAGGCTGAGAAAAGTCCCGCCCCCCGCCACCGCGTTGAGCAGACCCGCCGCCGTGCCAGCCACGGCCAGAAGACACACATCGAACGGCGACATTGTCAGGAGACCTTGGGGGGGTGGTCCGGGCGGTCCTGATTCGCCGTGGCAGGAGGGTGTTGCAGGGCCTGGGTGGTGGCGCGTTCCAATGCACGCCGGGCCGTGCGGGCGGCCTCAAGATCGCGCAGGATCCGGGTTGCGGTTTCCTTGCCGGTCCGGGCAGCGGGCGCGGGCGGCACCGGCGCAGTCAACGGGGCCTGGGGTGACGTGGTCGCGCCAGCGGCTGCCGACGCAGAGTTTTCAAGCGGAGAATCCTGGGGGCACCGGGCCATGACGGGGTCCTTCAAGGTAGGGTCGCAGTCTGTTTGCCCGGATGCCGAAAGGTCTGCAAATTGGTCTGATTTTTCACGGCGTCGCGAAACGAAAAGGCCCCGCCGATGCGGCGGGGCCAGCGACGCCGGGTCAGACCGGCGCGGCTGATACGGAGGCGGGGTTACTGTTTCAGCGCCAGCTTGGGCGACAGAACGTCGATCCCCAGTGCCTCGCCCACGGCGTAGTAGGTCAGCTGACCGGCATGCACGTTCAGACCATTCAGCAGATGCGGATCGTCCTCGCAGGCCTGGCGCCAGCCCTTGTTGGCCAGGTTCAGCAGGAACGGCAGGGTGGCATTCCCCAGCGCCTGCGTGGAGGTGCGCGCCACGGCGCCCGGCATGTTGGCCACACAGTAGTGCATGATGCCGTCGACCTCGTAGATCGGCTCGGCGTGGGTGGTGGCGCGGGAGGTCTCGAAACAGCCACCCTGGTCGATCGCCACGTCTACCAGCACTGCGCCCGGCTTCATCTCGGACAGTTGCGCGCGGGAGACCAGTTTCGGTGCGGCCGCGCCGGGGATCAGCACCGCGCCAATCACCATATCGGCCTCGCGCACCAGCTCAGCCGTGGCGCCGGCGGTGGAGTACTGGTTCTTGAAGGTGCCGCCAAAGACGTCATCCAGGTACTTCAGCCGGTTCAGCGAGCGGTCCAGCACGGTGACATCCGCGCCCATGCCCGCGGCGATCTTGGCCGCGTGGGTGCCGACGACGCCGCCGCCGATCACCACCACCTTGGCCGGGGCCACGCCGGGCACGCCGCCCATCAGCACGCCGCGGCCGCCGTTGGCCTTTTGCAGGGTCCAGGCGCCGACCTGCGGCGCCAGACGACCGGCCACCTCCGACATCGGCGCCAGCAGCGGCAGCCCACCGCGGTCGTCGGTGACGGTTTCATAGGCAATCGCGGTGCAGCCCGACTCCAGCAGGTCCTTGGTCTGTTCCGGGTCCGGCGCCAGGTGCAGATAGGTGAACAGCAGCTGGCCCTGACGCAGCATCTTGCGCTCAACCGCCTGGGGTTCCTTGACCTTGACGATCATGTCAGCGGTGGCAAAGATCTCCTCGGCGGTGTCGATGATCACCGCCCCGGCAGCGGCGTAGTCCTCGTCGGTGAAGCCGGCACCGAGGCCGGCGCCTTTCTGAATCACGACCTCATGGCCGTTGTGCACAGCTTCGCGAGCGGCGTCCGGGGTCATGCCGACGCGAAACTCCTGCGGTTTGATCTCGGTTGGGCAGCCGATTTTCATGGGAACTCCTCCAGTGTCTATGGGGGCATTTTGCCGCAGATGACGCAAAATGTGCTACTTTTTTGAGCACAATAAAAACATGTCATTCGAAGAATCTTCGCGTATACCGGTTCACGGCAGCAAGGATCTTCGCGAAATGGCGTTAGACGAAACAGATCGTCGCATACTTTCGGTTCTACAGAAGCAGGGGCGCATTTCCAATGCGGACCTGTCGGAGCGGGTAAACCTGTCGGCTTCAGCCTGCCATCGGCGGGTGCAGCGGCTGGAGGCGGAGGGCTATATCCGTGAGTATGTTGCCCTGCTGGATGCGCGCAAGATGAATGTGCCGACCACGGTCTTTGTCGAGATCACCCTGTCGGGGCAGGCGGACGAGCTGCTGGACGCTTTTGAGAAGGCGGTGGCGCTGACGCCGGATGTGCTGGAATGCCACCTGATGGCGGGCACCGCCGATTACATCCTGAAGGTGGTGGCGGAAAACACCGACGACTTTGCCCGCATCCACCGCCAGCACCTGTCGCGGCTGCCCGGGGTTGCGCAGATGCAGTCCAGCTTCGCCCTGCGCACCGTGTTCAAGACCACGGCGCTGCCGGTCTGAGGTGTCGGGCGCCGGGGCGGGCGGCTTTTGCGCTTGAACCCGGCGGGTATTTCCGCTGTCCTTGGTGAACTGGATACGGCCGAACCACCGTGGAGCCTTGCGCCAAGCGCGGCAAGACACAAGGATGTCCCGTTCGGTGACATCAAGCCGTTACATGCCGCCCCTATGGGCGGTGTCTGTATGACCTGACAAGGAAGGATCCTGCCCGTGACCCGCGAATTTGAGACCGCTGCCCTGGACTGGCTGGAGGCGGAGCTGCAGGACACGCTGGACGAGGACATCGAGATCGAGTTCGCCGAGCCGATGCTGAGCCAGGAGATCCGAAAGATCTACCGCGAGCAGCACCCGGAGATGCTGGACCGGCGGGTCTATTTCCGCAACCTGCTGCGGTTGCAGGCAGAGCTGATCAAGGTGCAGGACTGGGTGCAGCACACCGGGGCCAAGGTCTGCATTCTGTTCGAAGGCCGCGACGCGGCGGGCAAGGGCGGCGTCATCAAGCGGATCACCCAGCGGCTGGATCCGCGGGTCGCCCGCGTGGTGGCGCTGCCCGCGCCCAGCCGCCGCGAGCAGAGCCAGTGGTACTTCCAGCGCTATGTGCCGCATCTGCCGGCCGCGGGGGAGATCGTGCTGTTCGACCGCTCCTGGTACAACCGCGCCGGGGTGGAGCGGGTGATGGGCTTTGCCAGCGGCGATCAGGTGGAACAGTTCTTTCAGGACGTTCCCGAATTTGAACGGATGCTGGCGCGGTCAGGCATCATTCTGCTGAAATACTGGTTCTCGATCACCGACGAAGAGCAGCAGCTGCGCTTCATGATGCGCATTCACGATCCGATGAAACAGTGGAAGCTGTCGCCGATGGATCTGGAGAGCCGGATCCGCTGGGAGCAGTACACCAAGGCCAAGGAGGAGATGTTCGCGCGCACCAACATCCCCGAGGCGCCCTGGTTCATCGTCGAGGGCAACGACAAGAAGCGCGAGCGGCTGAACTGCATCGAGCATCTGCTGACCAAGATCCCCTATGAAGAGGTGCCAAGCGAGAAGGTCGATCTGCCGGACCGCGAATACAACCCGGATTATGAGCGCCGCGTGCTGCCGGATGAGCTGTACGTGCCCAAGATCTACTGACGCAAGGGGTGGAACGAAAAACGGGCGCGCCAGTGCGGCGCGCCCGTTCCCGGTCTGGTCCCCGGTACGGATCAGAACAAGAAGTCGTCTGCCTGTAGTTCCTGCTCGGTGAGTCCCGCGAGCAGCAGCGTGTCGCCGTCGGCATCGGTGATGCGCAGCCCGGCGCTGCTTTGGCTGACGTGGTTGGCGATCAGATCGCCATAGCTGGAGATCCCGTCGGCCGCGCCCAGGTCGATGCGCTCGCTGGTGGCACCGGTGTCGAAATCTTTCACGGTGTCGTCGCCTTGGCCAAAGACGAAGAGGTCGGCGCCATCACCGCCCTTGAGCTTGTCATTGCCGGAGCCACCGTCCAGCGTGTCGCGGCCCTTGCCGCCCCACAGCCTGTCATTGCCGCGACCGCCTTCCAGCGAATCCTGACCGCCGCCGCCCCAGATGCGGTCGAAGCCGCGGCTGCCTTGCAAATCATCGCCGCCCTGATGGCCGCTGATGGTGTCATTGCCGCCGCCGCCGCTGAGCGCATCGTTGCCGCTCAGGCCGTTCAGCTGGTCGCGGCCGCTGCCGCCGCTGAGGCTGTCGCTGCCGGTGCTGCCGCTGAGGGTGTCATTGCCGGCCAGGCCTTCAAGACTGCCGGCGCTGTCCAGGGAAAGATTGTCGTCGCCAGCGGTCGCGATGCCGACCGGATCAGCGCCCGTGGTGCCACCTGTATTGCCACCTGCGCTGCCACCTGTGTTGCCGGTATCCAGAGCGACCGCGGCGCTGGTTTTGGCGAAGTTCTGGGTCACCATGACGGCGTCCCAGCCATTGAAGTTGCCCTGTTCGATCCCGATGCCGATGAGCTCGACATTGGATTTCAGGATATTGGCGCGGTGGCCGGGGCTGTTCATCAGGGATTCGTGCAGGTCGACCACGTCGTCGGCCAGGCCGGGGGCGCCGCGGGAGCTTTGCCAGGCGATGTTTTCCGCCCAGGTCCAGCCGCCTGAGAACTGAAAGCCCGCATCTTCCATGCGGTCGCCGGCGCTGGAGCCGCCTGCGCCGCTGTGGGAAAAGACATCCTGCTGCAGCATCCAGGTGCTGTGATCTTCGGCCGATTCGTTCAGGCGCAGCTCCAGCTGCACCGGGTCCAGCCCGTGCGCCGCACGTTCGCCGTTGATAAGGTCGAGCATCTGACGCTCGAGTTCGCTTGCCTGTGACATCAGGTCCTGCTCCGAGAAAAATGGGGCCGTCTGAGCGGCAGTGGCCCCATCGGTTAACGGAATTTTAAGGCGTGAAAAGGGCGCGACCGTGACAGGGTTAATAGTGGCGGGCCTCTGCCCGAAGCGGTCGGCGGGATACGCGGAAACCCGCGCGCCATCCGCACGGTCGCGGGTGGGGCGGGTGTTTGCGGCGCGCCGCTGCCGATGCCGGGCGGATTGCAGCCAACCCGCAGCAGCGGCGTCTGCGGTGGCTTGCGGACGTGCGGTGCCGGGTATCGCAGCAGGACAACGGCGGGCCTGGTCGGAAGTTTACCTGGGGCAGTGGGGCTAACGTCGAGCGTTTATGGCGACCAGCGCGGCCAAAGGCGTACGGACAGCCGGGTGCCAGCTTGGGGGGGGAGCTGGCACCCGGTATTTCAAGACCCGAGACCGGCATGGCCTTGCGTGCAGGGGCAAGGCTGGCGCGATATTCGGTGGGGGGGGCGCCAGATCCGGGGTCGTCGAGCCGGGTGTTCCAGTCCCGGCAGGCGGGGCCGTGAGTAGGGAAACGCATCAAGCTGGCCCTGCCGTACATCCTTTTTAGCAGAACCTTAGGGAACAATACACCTTAAAGATGAGTTTGTTGTATTTTTCACGCTTTACCTGCGAAGCGACGCCATCGTTAGGGGCAGGATCAGCCGAAGGCCGTGCGCCAAACGGGGCATGCTTCAGCCCAATGAGGGCGACGGATCCTGCCGCCCGGTCTGCGCAAGATCCTGTCTAAAAAGACAAACCCCCGAGGCGGGGCCGCGGGGGTCATCTGGTTTTGAAGTGGCTGACCCGAGGGCCTGCCTAGTGCTGTCCAAAGCTGGAGAGCGAGGCGTGCTTAGAGCAGACCTTCGCGCTGGGCTTTCTTGCGTGCCAGTTTACGGGCACGACGGATCGCTTCAGCTTTCTCACGCGCTTTTTTCTCGGACGGTTTCTCGAAATGCTGCTTGAGCTTCATTTCACGGAAAACGCCCTCGCGCTGGAGCTTCTTCTTCAGGGCACGAAGCGCCTGATCGACGTTGTTGTCGCGAACACTAACCTGCATGTGGTTTTCACCACCTTTCTAAGTTTGAGTTGCAAGGAATTGCAGGAAGCCGCCGTATAGCAAAGTGCCTTCAGATTGTCTAGTACGGTATCAGGACGCTGCCAGCGGGAGGGTGACATGAGCCGGGACCACGATCACGCAGAAGATCACGCGCAAGAGGACATCAAGGAAAAGCTGTTGGATGCAGCCTTGTTGCATGTGCCGTTCGACGGCTGGTCCGAGGCGACCTTTCGCGCGGCCTGTCGGGACGCGGCCGTGCCGGAGGTCCTGGCGCATGCGGTCTGTCCGCGTGGCGGGGTGGATCTGGCGCTGGCCTATCACGCGCGGGGCGATTCGCAGATGCTGGCTCGGCTGGCGGCGGCGGATCTGTCTGCCTTGCGCTTTCGCGACAAGGTGATCGCGGCGGTGCGCTTCCGGCTGGAGGTCGCCAGCGACAAGGAGGCGGTGCGCCGTGGCACCACCCTGCTGACGCTGCCGCAATACGCCGCTGACGGGGTGAAGGCGATCTGGGGCACCTGCGATCTGATCTGGGAGACGCTGGGTGACGGTTCGGACGATCTGAACTGGTACACCAAGCGCGCGTCCCTGGCGGGGGTCTATTCCGCCACGGTGCTGTACTGGCTGGGCGATGACAGCCCGGGGCACCAAGCCACCTGGGATTTCCTGGAACGGCGGATCGAAAACGTGATGGATTTCGAAAAGCTGAAGGCCGGGTTGCAGAAGAACCCGCTGCTGAAGCCGCTGCTGGCCGGGCCGAACTGGCTGGCCGAGCAGATCAAGCCGCCCAAGGGTCAGGACGATCTGCCGGGCTCGGTCACCCCGCGGCGCTAAGGCGGCGGGCGCCCGCCTTTTGCGATAGGCGGGCACCAGACCGAATGCTAGGCAGGGGCAAGGATCAGGAGGATTTTAGCCGATGACACAGATGATGCGCGCAGTGGAGATCACCAAACCCGGCGGGCCGGAGGTCTTGCAGCTGTGCGAGCGCCCGGTGCCGCAGCCGCGCCACGGCGAGGTGGTGATCAAGGTGGCCTATGCGGGTGTGAACCGTCCCGATGCGCTGCAGCGGGCCGGGGCCTATGATCCGCCGAAAGGCGCCAGTGATCTGCCGGGGCTGGAGGCCGCGGGCGAGGTTGTTGCGGTGGGCGCGGGCGCCGAGGACATTGCCGTCGGCGACCAGGTCTGCGCGCTGCTGCCCGGCGGCGGCTATGCCGACTATGTGGCGACGCCCGCGGCGCATTGCCTGCCGGTGCCTGCGGGGCTGGACCTGAAACAGGCGGCCTGCCTGCCGGAGACGTTCTTTACCGTCTGGTCCAACGTGTTTACCCGCGGCGGTCTGCGGGCGGGGGAGCGGTTCCTGGTGCACGGCGGCTCCTCCGGGATCGGCACCACCGCGATCCAGTTGGCGCGGGAATTCGGCGCGCGGGTGTTTGCAACCGCCGGGTCCGAGGATAAGTGCCGGGCCTGCCTGGATCTGGGGGCGGAGCGGGCCATCAACTACCGCGAGGAAGATTTCGTCGAAATTATGCGCGCTGAGGGCGGCGCCGATCTGGTGCTGGACATGGTCGGCGGCGACTATATCCCGCGCAATATCAAGGCGATGGCCGACGACGGGCGGCTGGTGCAGATCGCCTTTCTGCAGGGGCCGAAGGTGGAGCTGAACTTTGCCCAGATGATGACCCGGCGGCTGACGCTGACCGGGTCCACCCTGCGGCCGCAGAGCGATCTGGCCAAGGCGCGGATCGCGCAGGACCTGCGCCAGAAGGTCTGGCCGCTGCTGGAGTCAGGCCGCGTGGCGCCGGTGATGGACAGCGAGTTTGCGCTGGAGGACGCCGCCGCAGCGCATGCGCGGATGGAGACCTCAACCCATATTGGCAAGATCGTTCTGAAGGTCGGCTGAGGGCGGTTGGCACGTCGACAGGCCGACGGTTGCGTCGGCCTGTCTATGTATGCCGCACCGGGCGCGTCGGGTGCGCGCCGGGCTATACCACCGCCCGGCGATAGAGATGCCAGGTGGCGTGTCCCAGCACCGGCACCACCACGATCAGGCCGGCCAGCAAGGGGATCGCACCAATTGCCAGCGACACGACAACGATCGCGCCCCAGGTCAGGCACACGCCGGGGTTTTTGCGCAGCACCCGCATCGAGGTCGCGACTGCCACCGGCAGCCCGACGTGACGGTCCAGCAGCAGCGGAAAGGACACCAGGCTCATCGCCAGCGCGGCCAGGGCAAACAGCGCGCCCACCAGCCCACCGCCAATCGCCATGATCCACCCCTCGCGGGTGGTCAGAACGGCATTGGCAAAACTGCTGATTGAGGCGGGCGGCTCCGGGCCGAGGGTGCGGCTGTAGATCATGTCGGCGGCGACCAGCCACAGGATGAACAGGGCCGCCAGATACAGCCCCAGGACCACGATCGCCCCGAATGAAGGCGAGCGCACCACCGCCAGCGCATCCATCCAGCGCGCCTCCAGTCCGGCTTCTCGGCGGGACGACATCTCATAAAGCCCCACCGCGGCCACCGGCCCGACCAGGGCAAAGCCCATGATTGCGGGCACGATCAGCGGCAGCAGGTTCATTGACAGGCTCATCACGATCATGGCCAGGCCGATCAGCGGGTACATCAGCACCAGGAACATCGCGTCGCTGCGGCACGCGGCAAAATCTTCTATTCCCTGACGCAAGGCGTATCTGAGGTCCGTCAGCGTCAGCCGCTGCACCTGCGGCTGGCTGCGCACCCTGTCGCTGCCCAGTTCCTCAACGGTGCGGCCGACATGCGTGCCGGTGGCTTCGGCGCCTTGCAGGAGCCAGCTGAGCGGGTTTCCGATTGTCTTAGCCATGGCTATACCTCCTCGCTGACCAGACGGACGTGCCGTTCGGGCGGGGCCAGCGACGGCACGCAGTCTAATACTAGCACGATTTCGGAAAATATCCGCAGCAACAATTGGCAAACGTGCCTGGCGGCCCGCGCCCCCCCGTCTCTCTGGGTGCGTTACGGCAGGCCCCTAGCGAATGGGCGCAAACCGGGCGTTTTCCAAGGTGCAATCGCGGATCACGTCGCGGCCACAGGGCACCGGCTTCAGCGATTTGGACAGGCAGATCCGTGCCTCCTGAATGGCGCCGTCGCGGCAGGTGATGGTCACGCTGTCGCGGGTCAGGTCTGGATTGGCCTTGAGGAAGGCCTCCTCCACCAGCGAAGCGGGCAGGGTCACAGGCTTGTCCAGCTTGCGAAAGATTGCCGGTCGGGTGACACCCGCATACGCTTCGCGCATCAGCGCGTAGTAGTCCCCCGCGCTGAGACCCGCGCAGGTGCCGTGCTTCTTCCACTGGTGCCAGGCCAGGCCGGGGCTGCCCATGATGTCGGCCATTTCGCGGCTCATGGCGCGGCTGGGCGGTGCGACGGCGGTGCGGCAATAGCTGGGCCAACCGCGGTGGAACTGGGGCCACAGCCCGTGCAGCGTCCAGCCGTGATCGTGGCGCGGGTCGCACTGGTCGGCCTTGCGCGCGTCGCCCTCCTGGGCGCACCAATTGGGCGACCAGCTGAGCGCCAGCACGTAATAGTCGAACGCGCCCGCAGGTTCACCATCGGCGGCGGCGGGCGCTGCCAGGCTGGCGAGCAGGGCGGTTAGCGCCCAGAACAACTTCGGCATTGGCCTCTTTCCTTATGCGTCGATGCCGACTATATAGGCCTGAAGTTCCCCGACAACGGAAACCTGCCCCGCCCGCCGGGGACGCCATTTCAGGCGGCGGGAGAGTTGTACCCGGGGATCAGGTGTTACGAAGGAGATGAGCACATGGCAAAACCGTTGATGGCCAAGGCAACCGCCGTGTGGCTGGTGGACAATACCACGATCAGCTTCAAGCAGATCGCCGATTTCGTGGGCATGCACGAGCTGGAGATTCAGGGCATCGCCGATGGCGAAGTGGCGGTGGGCGTCAAGGGTTTTGACCCGGTGGCCAACAGCCAGCTGACCCAGGACGAGATCGACAAGGCGCAGGCCAATCCGCTGCACAGGCTGAAGCTCAAGTTCAACCCGGCTGCGGCCGGCGAGGAAAAGCGCCGCGGCCCGCGCTATACGCCGCTGTCCAAACGCCAGGACCGGCCCAACTCGATCCTGTGGCTGGTCAAGTTCCACCCGGAGCTGACCGACGCCCAGATCGCCAAGCTGGTGGGCACCACCAAGCCGACCATCCAGTCGATCCGCGAGCGCACCCACTGGAACATCGCCAACATGCAGCCGATCGATCCGGTGGCGCTGGGTCTTTGCAAGCAGTCCGAGCTGGACACCGCCGTGCAGAAGGCCGCCGCCAAGAAGGCCGCGGAGGGCGGCGTGATGAGCGACGACGAGCGCCGCAAGCTGGTGTCGACCGAACAGTCGCTGGAGATGGAGGCAGAGCCGAAGATTCCGACCGCCATCGAAGGTCTGGAGACCTTTACTCTGGGCGGTGGCAGTGCTGGCGATGCGGACAAGAAGGAAGCCGACATTCTGGACGCGGACAGCTTCTTCAACCTGCCCTCTGATGACGATTCGGATGATGAGGCGGATGAAGAGTCCCGCAGCTGAGCATCGCTGACGCCGTCGCCCGGGGCGACAGCGCCGCCCGCAGGGGCAAACCCATTAAAATGCCGCAGATCCGTTTGTTCGGATCTGCGGCATTTTCGGTTATATCTGGTCCCTGGGGCGGCAGGCTGACCGCCCCCTGACAATCGCCACAGTATGCGATTGCGATCGCGGCATGCCCGGGGATGGGGTTTGCCGCGGGAAGAGGGCCGTCCATTCCGACCGTTGGTGAGTTTGCGTTAAGGTCGGTGTGTTATCGAGTGATGCCAGCAGGCGGGCCGTGCGCCCGGTCTGTGGGGTTGGCAGGAGTGCGGGCGATGAAGACATCAACGGCAGCGTCCCTGGCGGGCGGCAGCGTGGACCCGGAGCGGTTGGCGCTGTTGAGCGGCATTCCGTTTTGCCAGGCGTTGGTGGACCAGTTGGCGCAGGCGTTTGGCGCCGATCTGGTTGCCATCGGCGAACACCGCATCACCGAGGTTGAACGAGTCCGGATGCTGGCCAGCCGCTTTGACGGGCTGCCACTGGGCGATTTCGAATATGAAAGCCGCGACACCCCCTGCGATAACGTGTTGCGCAGCGGCCGACCGCAGGTGATTTCCAGCGGCGTCTCGGAACGTTACCCGCAGGACCCCATGTTCGTTGAGGAAAATATCCAAAGCTATATCGGTGTTGCGCTGCGCCGCGAGGATGGCGAGATGGCGGGCCTCATCCAGGCGGCCTGGCGGCGTGAAATCAGCGCCGAGGTCTGCCATCAGATGGTGGCGGTCATGGAACGTTACGCGCCGCGGCTGGCGGCCGAAGTGTCCGTGGTGCAGAACCTGGCCACGCTGGCGGTTCTGGCCGGCGGCCAGGAAGCAGACAGCCCGCAGGCCGCCTTTCGGCTGCTGGCGGACCAGCTGCAACGGGCCTTCAGAGTGCGCGCGGCCTTCATCTCGGAACGGCTGGACGATGGCTCCGAGACCTATCGCATCCTTGCTTGCTGCAATGGCGGTCGCCAGCTGCCCGCAGGAGACGACGTGCTGGTGCCCTATGAGGGCGCCCCCTGTGCCCATCTGCGCGGCGGCGAGGAATACCGGGTGCCGGGCGGTTTGCGGGCGGCCGGGGACTGGCAGGCGCCGTTTGCCGGGGGCGAGGCGGCGGACGGGGAGGGCTTGGACGCCTATCTCGGGTTCCCGCTGAGCGATGGGGATGGCCGTGTGATCGGTCATTTTGCACTGCTGCACGACCGCGAGCTGAGCCGCCGACGTCTGGGCAGCGGGTTGATTGACCTGTTTTCTGCGCGGATCGGCCTGGAACTGCGCCGCCGCGGCGCCGAACGGCGGCGATTGCTGGCCGAACAGGCGCAGCTGATCGAACACAAGACCCGCAGCCTGGGCCATCTGGCGGGCACCATCGCGCATGAGTTCAACAACGTTCTGGCCTCGATGCAGGGGCGCACCGAGCTGGCGCTGGCGTTTCTTGGCGGCGGCCACCCGGCAGAGCCGCATGTCGAGGCGGTCGAGGACGGGTTGCAGGCCGCGACGGTTCTGGTGCGGCAGCTGCTGATGTACGCCAAGCGCGGATGCAACCAGGAGCAGGCACCTTGCGATCTGAACGCGGTGGTGCGGGCCACTCTTGGCCATGCACCGCGGGTGCCGGGCCAGGGGGGGCGGCTGGAGCTGGATCTCGCGGCGGGGGTTCTGGCCGGGCGGATGGACCAGGCACAGGTCGCGCAACTGCTGAATGATCTGGTCTGCAACGGCATGGAGGCGATCGGCGCGCAGGCGGGCACGGTGACCGTCACCACCCGCCGGTGCCGCCCCGGCCCGCAGGAGCGTCGCAGGCTGCTGAAGGGGGGCGAAGTGCTGACTGGTGGCGAATGCCTGCTGCTGGAGGTGCGCGACACCGGCTGCGGTATGGCGCCGGACTCGGTGACGCGGATCTTTGACCCGTTTTACAGCACCAAGCCAGCCAGCCGCGGGCTGGGACTGGCGGCGGTTCTGGGCGTGGTCAGCCGCCATGAGGCAGCATTGGCCGTCGAGAGCGTGCCGGGCCAGGGCAGCGTGTTCCGCCTGTATTTCCCGGCCTGCGACGCGGCGCAGCTGCCACCGCAGGGGGCGGCCGTGACAGAGCCGCGGGACAGCACCTCCCGTCGCAGCCGAATTCTGGTGGTGGATGATGAGGAAACCGTGCGCCGGGCCGTGGCCGGGCTGCTGCAGTTGCGCGGCTGCGAGGTGGCCCAGGCCGATGGCTATGACGCGGCGCTGTCGATGCTGGGCAGCGGCGGGCCGTTTGACGGGGCGGTGATCGACATGAACATGCCGGGCCGCAGCGGCTGGGAGACCCTGTCGCAGCTGCGCGCCGCGCAGCCGGGGCTGAGCGCGGTGATGATGAGCGGCTTTGCCATCAGCGCTGCCGATGCGGGCTATCCGGCGCTTGCCGATGTACAGGTGCTTGACAAACCCTTTACCAAGGAAAAACTGTACCGGGCCGTGTTCCGCTGAGCGGTGGCCACGGGGAGGCGGCGGAGCGGTGCAATTTGCCGCGGCCCTAAGCCATGCAGGACTGTTCTGCACCCCGGCGCCTCTGCGTGGCTGACGCGCCGGGGCGGCTTCAGATTTCCTTGCGCGCGCGCAGCGCGGCGGAGATGGTGCCATCGTCGAGGTAATCCAGCTCGCCGCCGATTGGCACGCCCTGCGCCAGCGAGGTCAGCTTGACCTGCCCCTGCAATTGATCGGCGATGTAGTGGGCGGTGGTCTGGCCGTCGATGGTGGCATTCAGCGCCAGGATCACCTCGGTGATGCTTTCGCTCGCCACCCGGTCGACCAGCCGCGGGATGCGCAGATCCTCCGGCCCGACCGCGTCCAGCGCAGACAACGTGCCGCCCAGCACGTGATAGCGGCCCTTGAACACCATGGCGCGCTCCATCGCCCAGAGGTCGGAGACATCCTCCACCACGCAGAGCTCACCATTGCCGCGGTCTTCATCGGTGCAGAGCTCGCAAATTTCGCTGGTGCCGATATTGCCGCAGTTCAGGCATTCGCGGGCGGTGGCGGCGACCTCTGTCATGGTTTCCGCCAGCGGCGTCAGCAGATGGCCGCGCTTGCGGATCAGATGTAGCACCGCGCGGCGCGCCGAACGTGGCCCCAGCCCCGGCAGCTTGGCCATCAGGGCAATCAGGTCTTCGATGTCGCTGGTGGAGTTACGGATCATGTGCGCGGGCCTTTGTGCTGCCTGCCATATAGGCTGATGGGACCGGGGGAGCGCAAGGGCCGGGCGGCAAAATGTTCGGGCTTTGTTTTGATGCGGACCACGCAAAAAGGCGGCCCGGTCAGGCCGCCTTGCAAGCTGGGGTCGTCCCGGCGATTGCCTCAGAACGGCAGCTTGATGTCCTTGGGCAGGCCCATGCTTTCGGTCAGCTTGGCCATTTCTTCCTGCGCCTTTTCCGCCGCCTTGGCCTGGGCATCCTTGATCGCGGCCAGGATCAGGTCTTCGACCACTTCCTTGTCGTCGCCGTTAAAGATCGAGGGGTCGATGTCCAGCCCCTTGAGGTCGCCCTTGGCCGAGGCGGTGGCCTTGACCAGGCCCGCGCCTGCTTCGCCGGTGACCATGACGTTGTGCAGCTCTTCCTGCATCTCGGCCATTTTGGTTTGCAGTTCCTGCGCCGATTTCATCATCTTGGCCATGTCGCCAAGACCGCCGAGGCCTTTGAGCATGTGATTTCTCCTGAGAAGTCCGATTTGCAAGGGTAGATACGGGTGCGTGCTGCGCGAAACAAGAGGCAGCTTTTGCAACCGCCCTGACGGTGGCCTGACATCCGCGCTGCGGGTGTCGGGCCGACGCGCGGATGTCAGCCCTCCTCGAAGGGGTCCCACTCGTCCTCGACCTCCGGCAGGGCTTCGGCGGCGACTTCGGCCGCCAGTTCCTGCGGCGTGCGGATGCGGGTGATCTTGGCCTTGGGGAAACTGGTCAGCACCGCCTGCACCAGCGGATGCGCGCTGGCTTCCTCGCGCAGGGCGTTTTCGGCGGCGTTCTCGCGCTCGCTGATGGTTTCGCCACCGCCTTCGCTGACGATCGAGAACAACCAGTTGTAATGGGTCCAGGCCTTGAGCTGTTCGCTGAGGCGCTTGGTCAGGTCGCGCGGGGCGTCATCGGTGAGCTGAAAGGTGATCCGCCCCGGCTGATAGGCCACCAGCCGCACGTAGCTTTTGACATATTCCAGCAACAACCCGTCGCGGCGGCTGCGGATCAGCTCGACCACGTGTTCGAACGTGGGATAGCGGGCCAGCGCGGCATCCGCCTGCGGGGCCAGCGCGGCCATGGTGCCGCCGCCGCCATGGGCGACCGGGCCGCCGCCGGGACCGGCAGGCGGGCCGCCGGGCTGATCGTAGCCGACCTGCGGACCGGGATCGCCGCCACCCAGGGTCGGCCCCCCCATGCCCTGCATGGGCATGCCGCCGCCGGGGCCGTTTGGTGGCGAGGGCGGCGGGGTGGCGTCTTTCAGCTTGCGCACCAGTTCTTCGGGTGTGGGCAGATCGGCGACGTGGGTCAGGCGGATCACCGCCATTTCCGCCGCCATCATCGCATTGGGCGCGGCGGCGACTTCTTCCAGCGCCTTCAGCAGCAGCTGCCACATCCGGGTCAGCACCCGCATGTGCAGCGCCTCGGCCATGGCCTGGCCGCGGGCGCGTTCATCCGGGCCGACGGTGGGATCTTCGGCCGCGTCGGGCGTGATCTTGACCACCGACACCCAATGGGTGATTTCCGCCAGGTCGCGCAGCACCGCCAGCGGGTCGGCGCCCTCGGCGTACTGGCCGCTGAGTTCGGTCAGCGCGGCCGCCGCGTCGCCGCGCAGGATCATGTCCATCAGGTCCAGAACCCGGCCGCGATCGGCCAGGCCCAGCATGGCGCGGACCTGATCGGCGGTGGTCTCTCCGGCCCCGTGCGAGATCGCCTGATCCAGCAGCGAGGTCGCGTCGCGGGCCGACCCTTCGGCGGCGCGGGTGATGAGCGCTAGCGCGTCATCGGCGATTTCCGCCCCTTCGGCGGTGGCGATCCTGCGCAGCAGCGCGATCATCACCTCAGGTTCGATCCGGCGCAGGTCAAACCGCTGGCAGCGCGACAGCACGGTGACCGGCACCTTGCGGATCTCGGTGGTGGCAAAGATGAACTTCACATGCGCGGGGGGTTCTTCAAGTGTCTTCAGCAGCGCGTTGAACGCACTGGTGGACAGCATGTGGACCTCATCGATGATGTAGATCTTGTAGCGCGCGGAGGCGGCGCGGTACTGCACCGAGTCGATGATCTCGCGGATGTCGCCCACGCCGGTGCGGGAGGCGGCGTCCATTTCCATGACGTCGACATGGCGGCCTTCCATGATCGCCACGCAGTGTTCGCATTTGCCGCAAGGATCGGTGGTGGGGCCGCCGGTGCCATCCGCGCCGATGCAGTTCATGCCCTTGGCGATGATCCGCGCCGTGGTGGTTTTGCCGGTGCCGCGGATGCCGGTCATGATGAAGGCTTGGGCGATACGGTCGGCGGCAAAGGCGTTCTTGAGCGTGCGCACCATCGCGTCCTGGCCGACCAGGTCGGCAAAGGTCTCGGGCCGGTATTTGCGGGCCAGAACCTGGTAGTGGGATTGGCCGGTTTCGCCGGGGGTGCCGCTGGGGGTGTCGCTCATGTTCTCTCGTGCCGGATTCGGATTGATTGCGCCGCGTGTCGCGCAGGGTATTGAAGCGCGCCGGGTTCGTCCACCGCAGAAGCCGCGTGCGCAGGCGGTGTGAAAACCTTTTGGGAAATGCGGCAGATAGGGGTAGAATCGCCGGGCAGGCCTCGGGTGGGATCGGGGGGCGGCGCGCACAGGCAAGGAGGCGCTATGCGACCTGACGACCCCTTTGGCGAGACGGTGCCGGTGACCCCCGCGGTTGCCAAAGCGCCGCAGCCAGCAAATTCACCACAGCCAGTCAATCTGACGATCCATGCTCTGCCGGTGGCAGGGGGGCAGCTGGCGCTGTGCCCGCTGCCGGGGCGGGGCGGCGATTACGCCGGTGACCTGGCGCGGATCAATGCCTGGAAGGCGGGCCTTGTGCTCTCGATGACCACGGACGCGGAGCACGCCGCCGTGGGCGGGCCGCGGCTGGGGGCAGACCTGCAAGGCATGGCCTGCCGCTGGATTCACCTGCCGGTGGCAGATTTTGAGACGCCGTCGAAGCGGGTGGCGCTGAAGTGGCCGACCGCCAGCCGCAAGGCGCGGCGGGCGCTGGCGGGTGGCGGCCGGGTGTTGGTGCATTGCCGGGGCGGCTGCGGGCGGTCCGGCATGGCGGTGCTGCGGTTGATGATCGAAGCGGGCGAGCCGCCGGCCCAGGCGCTGGCGCGGCTGCGCGCGGTGCGCCCCTGTGCGGTCGAAACTCAGGCACAGATGGAATGGGCCTATGCGCATCGTCAGGCGCGTCCCAGGTCCAGCTGAACGGTCGCTGGCGCCGCGCGGGGCGGGTCTGTTCAGCGCTGGGGCGTATATGCACGGCGCTCTACGGGATGGCGGGTCTGGGCAGCGCCTCGACCAGGGCGCAGGGGCGCGTCGTCACCGCAGCGGCGGCAAAGCCGCGGTCGCCGGGGTCGAAGATCGCATCGGCAAAGCGGTCCAGTCCGACGCGCGGCGCCTGCGCATCGACGCCGCAATAGACGCGGATGCGGTCATGGCTGGCGGCATATTGCGCCGGGCAGGGGTGTGGGCAGGCATCCAGGACGGTGCTGCCGGTCACCTCAAAATCATCCTGCGTCAGCGGTCGCGCCTGTGTCAGCGCTGCGGCCAGCCGCGTGATCATGCGCTCCGCCGCCGGGCAGGGGCGGCCGAGGTGGGGGCAGTCCGTGGCCGTGTAGCCGTGGGTGTGGTCAGTCCAGTTCATCCATGCGCCCTCCGCGCGGGGGCGGGGGTCAAGGACAGGGAGCGCGACCCTGGCGGGCCACAACCGGGCTGCCGCAGGTGTCAGACCCTGCCCGGACACCCCGTCCGGGTTCGAGTTTCACGTGTAACGGCAGGTCTCCTGACTTGCGGGTCGCTGCTGGTCCGGTCCTTCCCGGCCCCATTGCGGGCCAGTGGGTCTACCGGGGTCGCTCGCCGCTTACAGTTGCGGGGGCAGTTGCGGCCTTGCCCGGCCCAAGGCCAGACGCACCGCATTCCCTTTTCATCCCGGCTGCATGTGCATGCAGCGCGGAAACCATCCTCCCAGCGGTAGCGGCTGCGGCCTTGGCGCGTCAATCGAAAACCTGCATCTCCCGCTGAGCGGGGCAGGCGCAAAAGGACGCAAAGGCGGGCGCTGTGCTGTCAGGTGGGGGTGTCAGGCGGTGTTTTTCAGGCGCGCTTCGGTCAGGCCCGCGAAATCGGCGAGGCGCAGTTTGAAGCGGCGGTTCAGGTTGTTGCGGGCCAGTTTCAGCGATTGCAGCAGCAGCCGCCCGGTCAGCGTGGTTGCCTCCAGCTTCAGCCGCACCGACATGCGGGTGCGTTGCGGAGACAGGGCCAGCAGCTCCACATCCATGCGGCCGTCCAGCCCGCTGCCGACGCCGGTGATTGCCATGAGGGTGACTGGCGCATAGGCATCCAGCGTCAGCCGCGCCTCGCGCTGTTTGCCACGAAAGGAAAAGCCCAGATCCCAGGACAGCCCCGCTTCGGGGTGGGCGATGTCACCGCTGCGCTGCACCTCAATGCCGCGGCGCAGGGCGGAGCGTTCCATCTGCTCGAAGTCGGACAGCGCGCCAAAGACGTCTGCGATGGGTGCTTCAATATCTTCGTTGCCCGTGAATTCCATGCTCGCCTGTCCCGACTGTCTGTTTCGCCTGCCTGTGATACCCTGCCTGCCGACAGGGGGCTGTGCCCCGCTGTGCCTGGTGACAAATATGCGCTTTAGTCCAGCGTGTCCGCAAGCCAGTTCTTCAGCAGAAAATGCGCAATTGCGCCTTTTCTCGCCGGTTGCAGCACGGGGTGTTCTCCGGCGAAGGCCGTCATCATCTCCTGGCGGCTGACCCAGAACGCATCCTCGATCTCTGCTGGATCGATGGTGATGTCGCGGCTCAGCGCCGCGCCGGCGCAGCCGAACATCAGCGACATCGGAAAGGCCCAGGGCTGCGATGCCAGATAGCTGACCGCGCCGACCCGCACGCCGGTCTCCTCCAGGGTTTCGCGGCGCACGGCGGCCTCCAGCGTTTCGCCCGGTTCGACAAACCCCGCCAGCAGGGAGTACATCCCCTCGGGCCAGCCGGGCGAGCGGCCCACCAACACGCTGTCACCGTGGGTGATGAGCATGATGACCACCGGATCGGTGCGCGGGAAATGGGGCGCCTTGCAGGCGGGGCAGACGCGCTGCCAGCCGGCCTGTGAAATATCGCTGGGGGCGCCGCAACAGGCGCAAAACCCGTGGCTGCGGTGCCAGGCCAGCAGTGCTTTGGCGGTTGCTGCGAGCTCAGCCTCCAGCGGGGAAAGAACCGTCATGATCCGGCGCAGTTCGGCAAAGACATGGTCGTTTGGCAGCGCCGGGTGCTGCTGTTCGCTGGCATCGGTGAAGCCGCCCAGAGCCTCCGGGTCCAAGGTTTCGGGCTGCCAGGCGCTGAGATCGCAGGCAAAACGCGGCGCGCCCTGAGGCGTCAGCCCCAGGAACAGCGCCGCATCGCGCAGGGGGGCGACAAGCGGGTGATCGGGGGCGGTCAAGGCCAGCCCTTGCGGCCGCGCGTCGATCCTGGGGCGCCGTGTCAGCGGCTTGCCGCGCCACAGCAGCAGCACGCCGGCCTCCGGCGCGCGCCAGGCCGCGTCCAGCGCTGCCGCATCGGTGCGGATATGGGCCGCGCGGTCCAGGCCGCCGCCGCCAAAGGTCACCTGTTCTGCATGTTTCATAGGGCTCTCCCGGGGCTGGTTGCCCTGTCCTTGCCAGCCTGTCTCGGCGGGTGCCAGCGATGCGCGGCAATCCGGACCTGTCCGGACGGGCCTGTCACCGCAAGGTCACACCCTGCGCGGGTGGCGCCGGGGGGACGCGCTACGGGCCTGGAGAGATGCTGGGTTGAGCCGCGTCGCCGTTGGTTGCTTTGTGGTGGAGCGGGGGGGCAGAAAAATGCGACCCGGACCAAATGGTGCCTTTGCAAATCGTTAAAACGCTGATTCAAATGGGGGCAGAGAAACACGCGAAAAGCGTAGCCAACAGAAGCGGACCAGCAGTGCCGACAGGGGAGCAGACATGACGGATGTGGAGGAAAAGCCTCCCGCCCGGACCACCGGGCGGCTGCGTGTGCTTGCCACCACGGATCTGCACTGCCATCTGCTGGGCCACGATTATTATGCGGACCGGGCGGACCCGGCGATTGGCCTGTCGCGGGTGGCCAGCCTGATCGCCGAGGAGCGCGCCGACGCGGCCGCGCGGGGCGACGCCTGTATCCTGGTCGACAATGGCGACGGGTTTCAGGGCGCACCGCTGGGGGATCTCCAGCCCGGCAGCACGCGTCCGCATCCGCTGTCGGTTGCCTTTGATGTGCTGGATTACGATGCGGTGGGTCTGGGCAACCATGACTTCGACATCGGACTGGAGCGGTTGGCGGCGGTTCTGGCGGATGTGCATTGCCCGGTGCTATGTGCCAATTTGCAGGCGGCCCGGCCGGAGGTCCGCCTGCCCTTTGCGGCCACGGCGGTTCTGGAACGGCGGCTGGACAGCTGCCCGCATCTGCCACCGCTGCGCATCGGGGTGGTGTCGGTGCTGCCGCCGCAGACGTTGGTCTGGGGCGGGCGGGGCCTGCAATGGCAGCTGCGCGCCACCGGCATCGTGGAGACGGCCGCCGAACAAGCCCGGCGGCTGAAGGCGCAGGGCTGTGATCTCGTTCTGGCCCTGGCGCATACCGGTCTTGGCGCAGAGGGCGGTGGCGGTGGCCGCAGCGCCGAGAACGCGCTGGATCAGTTGGCCGCCTTGCCAGCGATTGATGCGCTTGTGGGCGGCCACACCCATCTGACCCTGCCGGATCCCGCGCATCCGCTGGGCAAGCCTGTGGTTATGCCGGGCGCCCACGGCTCTCATCTGGGGGTGATCGAGCTGGAGCTGCGGCACGGCGCCGACGGCTGGCAGCTGGCCTCGGGGAAGGCGCGGCTGCGCCCGGTGGCACAAAAGGGCAGCACGGGTGCGGTGCTGTCGCTGGCCGCCGAGGCGCCGGCGCTGGTGCAGGCCCTGGCGGAGGATCACCAGTGCACCCAGATGCGGATGCGCCAGCCTGCCGGGGCGTCCTCGGTGGCGATGCATTCCTATTTCACCTTCTTTGCGCCAGATCGCGGTTTGGCGCTGGTTGCCGCCGCGCAGGCGGCGGCGGTGCGGCCGCTGCTGGCAGACAGCGCCGCGGGCGCGCTGCCGTTGCTGTCGGCAACAGCGCCGTGTAAATTCGGCGGGCGTGCCGGGCCGCAGTTCTACACCGATATTGACGCCGGTGATCTGAGCGCCCGCAATATCGCGGACTTGCAGATCTTTCCCAATGAACTGCGGGTGGTCACCGTCAGTGGTGGCCAGCTTTTGGACTGGCTGGAGATGTCGGCGGGGCTGTTCAACCGTCTGACACCGGGGCACCGCGGTCAGCTGCTGGCGGATCCCGGCCGCGCGGGGCACAATTTCGACGTGATGTTTGGCCTGCAGTACCGCATCGATCCGACACAGCCGCCCCGGTTTTCCGCCACCGGAGAGCGGATCAACCCGCAGGCGCGGCGGGTCCGCGAGCTGCGCTGGCGCGGCGATCCGGTCGATCCCGAGCAGCGGTTTGCGGTCGCCGCCAACAGTTACCGGGTGCGGGGCGGCGGCAGTTTCCGGATGCTGCGGGAGGCTGAGGAACTGTCGTTGCCACCGGTGCTGATCCGGGATGCGGTGCGCGACTACCTGGAGGGGCGGCTGGGAACGGACCCGCTGGAAGCGGCGCCCTATCCCTGGAAACTGGCGTCGCTGCCTGGCTCCAGCGCGGTTGTGGTCACCGGTCCCGGTGCTGCCCGCCACCTGGGCGAGCTGCCGGATGGGCGGGCGGTGCCACGCGGCTTCAACGCGCAGGGGTTCTGGGAGCTGGAACTGCACCTCTGAACGGCTGGGGGGATGCTCTTGTCATTCCCGGCAGCGCCCCTTATATGGGGATTCGAGAGGTTGGCGCGGGCAAGCGCCTCGCCAACCTGGTCAGGTCCGGAAGGAAGCAGCCACAACGAGCCCCGCTTGGGTCGATGTCCAGCCTCTCACTCAATCCCTCCCCCGCAAGATGCTATGGCTCCGCAGCAGGCGAGGCGTGTGCGGCGCTGGCCGCCAATGCCGCAGGCGGAGGCAGGCTTCTTCTGGCTTTAAATATCCTGGGGTGAATTGGCCGCAAGGCCAAGGGCGTCAAAGCCCCTGCCATTGCGGTCCGGCCATTGCGGTGCCGTCCTTACGGACAGGTCAGAAGCGACCGTTGTTGGCGGGGTAGACGCCCAGGATCTCGACATTGGTGGTGAAATACTTCAGCTCATCCATCGCCAGCTGCACGTTCGGATCCTCGGGGTGGCCCTCGATGTCGGCATAAAACTGGGTTGCGGTGAAGGAGCCGTCGACCATGTAGCTTTCCAGCTTGGTCATGTTGATGCCATTCGTGGCAAAGCCGCCCATCGCCTTGTACAGCGCCGCCGGAATGTTGCGCACCTGAAAGACAAAGCTGGTGAGCATGCTGTGGGCGCCGCGGCGGCGGTAGTCGGGCTCGGGCGACATGATGAGAAAGCGGGTGGTGTTGTCGCCGTTGTCCTCGATGTGGCGTGCCAGCACCTCCAGCCCGTAGATCTCGCCCGCCAGCTCGCTGGCCAGCGCCGCCACGTGTTTGTCGCCGGCCTCGGCCACGTCGCGGGCGGCGCGGGCGTTGTCGGGGCTGACCCGTCCCTGGATGCCGTGTTCGCGCAGGAAGGAGCCGCACTGCGGCAGCAGCACCAGATGCGATTTCGCCTCTCGGATGTCTTCCAGCCGGGCGCCCGGCACCCCGAGGACGTTGATATGCACCCGCACGAAAGCCTCGTCGATGATGTGCAGCCCGCTGTGCGGCAACAGCCGGTGGATGTCGGCGACCCGCCCGTAGGTGGAGTTTTCCACCGGCAGCATGGCCTGTTCCGCCGCGCCGCTTTTGACCGCTGCAATCGCGTCCTCAAAGGTGCGGCAGGGCAGCACGTCCATGTCGTGGCGGGCGTTGCGGCAGGCCTCGTGGCTGTAGGAGCCCAGCTCCCCCTGGATGGCGATCTTGCGGGTCATGGGTGTGTTTCCGGTGCAAAACTTCAACAAATGGGCGTTTCGTCGCGCTGTCTATACCTTGCCACTGGCGAGGGGAAGCCTTAGACACCCCAGCAGACAGCTAAATGGACCCGCGATTCATGTTTGACACAATGACCCTTACCAAAGCGACCGCAGGTTTCTGCGGCGCGTTCCTGGTATTCCTTCTGGGCAAATGGGCCGCAGAAGAACTGTATCACATGGACAGCCACGGAGAGGCTGCCTATGTGATTGAAGTCGCCTCCGCCGATGCCGCGGCCAGCGACGAGCCGGAGGTCAGCTTTGATGAGCTGATGGCCTCGGCTGATGTCGCCAAAGGTGCAAAAGTATTCAAGAAGTGCTCCGCTTGCCACAAGCTGGCAGACGGCGCCAACGCCACGGGTCCGTATCTTTACGGGGTGGTCGGCCGCGATATCGCCTCCGTCTCCGACTTTGGCTATTCCAACGCCCTGACCGCGCTCGGCGGCAAGGCGTGGACGCCGGAAGAGCTGGATGCCTTCCTTGCCAAGCCGTCGGCCTACGCCTCCGGCACCACCATGTCCTTCTCCGGCTTGAAAAAGCAGAAGGACCGGGTGAACCTGATCGCTTATCTGGACGGCCTGGACGGCTGATCCGCCGCTGTCCCAGCTATCTGAAAAAGCCGCTGCCCGGTGCAGCGGCTTTTTGCTGTTTGGGGCCGTGGTCGGGCCAAGGGGGCTGGCTGCGGTCGCGCGCGAGGGCTCTTGTCCTCTTTGTGACGATGGCCGGGGGAAAATCCGCCAATCTCAACTTGAAAGTGACCACGGCCGGACATTAGCTTGGGAAGTCAGAAAACTCCGGCGGCAGGCACCGGGCAACAGGAGGTCAAGGCAGATGAAAACGGCTCAGGCTGTGGCGCAGGCGCGCGCAAAGGAACGGGCACATCCGATGCAGGCAGCGGCAGCGCTGGCACTGGGACTGATCCTGGCACTGGCTGCGGCGACGCTGGCGCGGGCGCAGGACAAGGTCATCACCAGCCACGGCTATTCCTATTTCGGAAACCTCGATTATCCGCAGGATTTTGAGCATTTTTCCTATGTGAACCCTGATGCGCCCAAGGGTGGCGAGATCTCGCTAGGGGCCTCGGGAACCTTCGACTCGCTCAACCCCTATTCGCGCAAAGGCCGCGCGGGGGCCCTGACTTCGATCCAGTATGACAGCCTGCTGATCAGTTCCGATGATTCCGTCGGCCAGTACTACGGGCTGCTGGCCGAAAGCCTGGAATACGACGAGGGCCGCAACTATGTGATCTTCCACATGCGCCCCGAGGCGCGGTTCTGGGACGGCACGCCGGTGACCGCCCATGACGTGGTCTACAGCCACAAGCTGTTCATCACCCAGGGGTTGCCGTCCTATGCGCAGGCGGTGGGCCATATGGTGACCAGCGCCGAGGCGCTGGATGATCTGACAGTGAAATTCACCTTTCATCCCGAGGTCAGCCGCCGCAGCCTGATCGAAACGGTTGGCAACACCACCGTGTTTTCCAAGGCCTGGTTCGAGGAAGACCCCGAGAACCGCCGCCTGGACGAGCCGCGGCTGGAAGTGGCGGTCGGTTCCGGCCCCTACAAGCTGGAGAGCTATGACGTAAACCGCCGCATCGTCTATGCCCGCCGCGATGACTACTGGGCCAAGGATCTGCCGGTGAACCGCGGACGCCACAACTATGACCGTATCCGGGTCGAGTATTTTGCCGATCAGACTGCGGCGTTCGAGGCGTTCAAGGCCGGCGAATACACCTTCCGGCAGGAAACCGATGCCAAGCGCTGGGCGTCAGGCTATGATTTTCCGAAACTGGAAAACGGCAGTGTCGTGCGGGATGAGATCCCCGACGGCAGCCCGCCGTCGCCGTCCGGTTTTGTGTTCAACCTGGCCAAGCCGCAGCTGAAGGACAAATCCGTGCGCCAGGCGCTGGCGCTGGCGTTCAACTTCGAGTGGGTGAATGAATCGCTCTTGTTCGGCCTTAGCACGCAGCGGGATTCCTTTGTCGAGGGGACCCATCTGGAGGCAACGGGCGTGCCCAAGGGGGCAGAGCTGACGTTTTTGCAGAGCCTGGGCGATGTGGTCCCGGCCGAGGTGCTGGAGAACGAGCCCGTCACCACCCATACCTCCAAACCCGACCGGCTGAATGATCGGCGCAACCTGCGCAAGGCGTCGCAGATGCTGGATGCAGCAGGCTGGCCTGTGGGCGACGGCGCGCTGCGGCGCAATGCACAGGGGCGGACGCTGAAGGTAAACATCCCCTACGCGTCGAACATGACTGGCTCCGTTGCCACCATGATCGAGACCTACGTGCAGAACCTGCAGGCCATCGGCGTCGATGCCACGGCCGAGAAGATCGATCCGGCCCAGTTCACCCTGCGCAGCCGCGAGCGGGACTATGACATGCTCTATACCGACCGCTACGGCGCGTTTCTGACCACCGGCGGCGGGCTGACGCAGATGTATGGCTCCAAGGAGGCGGAGTTCAGCCTGTTCAACCCCTCAGGGCTGGCCAGCCCGCTGGTGGACGCGATCCTGGAAGGGTCGTTTGACACCACAAACCAGGCAGAGCAGGACGCGGCGCTGATGGCGCTGGACCGGGCGCTGCGCTATGAGTTCTTTGTGGTGCCGGACGGGTATGTTGCGGAATACTGGACTGCCTACTACGATATGTATGCCTATCCCGAAAATCTGCCGCCTTTTGCCTTGGGCTATTTGGACCTGTGGTGGGTTGATCCCGAACGCGAAGCGGCGCTGAAAGCGTCCGGCGCGCTGAGGTAACCCCCGGCCATGGCAGCCTATATCCTTCGACGCCTGCTTTTGGTGATCCCGACGCTGTTCGGCATCATGGTGGTGAACTTCGTGCTGGTGCAATTTGTGCCCGGCGGCCCGATCGAGCAGATCATCGCCCAGCAGCAGGGGGCTGGCGACGTGTTTGAGGGCTTTGCCGGCGGCGGTGGCGCAGAGATCGAGGCGGGCGGCGGCGGGGTCGACCGCTACGCGGGGGCCCAGGGGTTGCCCAAGGAGTTCATCGAGGAGCTGGAGCGCGAGTTCGGCTTTGACAAGCCACCGCTGGAACGATTTCTGAACATGCTGTGGAACTATGCCCAGTTCGATTTCGGAGAGAGCTATTTCCGCAAGATCGAAGTGATCGACCTGGTGCTGGAAAAGATGCCGGTCTCGGTTTCCCTGGGGCTGTGGTCAACGCTGATTGCCTATATGATCTCGATCCCGATGGGCATCCGCAAGGCGCTATGGGATGGATCACGGTTTGACACCTGGACCAGCGGCGTGATCATCGCGGCCTATGCGATCCCGTCGTTCCTGTTTGCGATCATGCTCTTGGTGCTGTTTGCTGGCGGCTCCTACTGGCAGATCTTTCCCTTGCGCGGGCTGACCTCCGACAACTGGGAGGATCTGAGCCTGCTGGGCAAGGTTGCCGACTATTTCTGGCACATTGCGCTGCCGGTGCTGGCCTCGACCATCGGGGCCTTTGCGACACTGACACTGCTGACCAAGAACTCCTTTCTGGACGAGATCAAGAAGCAATATGTGATGACCGCCCGCGCCAAGGGGCTGAGCGAGAACCGGGTTCTGTATGGCCATGTGTTTCGCAACGCGATGCTGATCGTGATCGCGGGCTTTCCCTCCGTGTTCATTGGTATCTTCTTTTCCGGCTCGTTGATTATCGAGACGATCTTCTCGCTCGACGGTCTGGGCCGTTTGGGGTTTGAGGCGGCGGTGGCGCGGGATTATCCGGTGATCTTTGGCACCCTGTTCATCTTTGGCCTGATGAGCCTGGTGGTCGGCATCATTTCGGACCTGATGTATGTGCTGGTCGATCCGCGCATCGACTTTGAAAAGCGGGAGGGCTGAGGCATGGCACTGTCCCCTCTGAACCAGCGTCGCTGGAACAATTTCCGCAAGAACAAGCGGGCCTACTGGTCGCTGATCCTGTTTTCGGTTTTGTTCACGCTGTCGCTGTTCGCCGATTTCCTTGCCAATGAGAAACCGATCCTCGCCAGCTACCGCGGTGAGCTGTACGCGCCGATCTTCAAGTTCTACCCCGAGACCGAATTCGGCGGCGATTTCCAGACCGAGGCGCCCTACCGCGACCCGGAGGTGGAGTGTCTGATCCGCTCTGGCGGCATCGAGGACTGCTTTGACGATCCCGAGGGCATTCTGGAGCAGATCGACGCGGGCACCTATGCGGCCGAAGGCTTTTACGAAGGCTGGACGCTGTGGCCGCCGATCCCCTACAGCTACAACACCTCTGTCGACCGCCCCGGTGCGGCCCCCTTGCCGCCCAACAGCCAGAACTGGCTGGGCACCGATGACACCAAGCGCGACGTGCTGGCGCGGGTGATCCATGGCTTCCGCCTGTCGATCCTGTTCACCCTGATCGTCACCGGTGCGGCGACGGTGCTGGGCATCATCGCAGGCGCGGTGCAGGGCTATTTCGGCGGCTGGCTCGACCTGATCTTCCAGCGTGCGATCGAGATCTGGAGCGCAACGCCGACGCTCTATGTCATCATCATTATGTTCGCGGTGCTGGGGCGCGGTTTCTGGCTCCTAGTGTTCCTGATGGTGCTGTTCGGCTGGACCGCGCTGGTGGGCGTGGTGCGGGCCGAGTTCCTGCGCGCGCGCAACCTGGAATACGTGCGCGCCGCCAAGGCGCTGGGGGTCGGCAACATGACGATCATGTTCCGCCACATGCTGCCCAACGCGATGGTGGCGACGCTGACGATGATGCCTTTCATCGTCACCGGCACGATCTCGTCGCTGGCGGGGCTGGATTTCCTCGGCTTTGGCCTGCCGTCCTCGGCGCCCAGCTTGGGTGAGATGACCTTGCAGGCCAAGCAGAACCTGCAAGCGCCCTGGCTGGCCTTCACCGCCTTCTTTACCTTTGCGATCATGCTGTCGCTGTTGGTGTTCATCTTTGAGGGCGTGCGCGATGCCTTTGATCCGCGGAAGACGTTTTCATGAGAGTGCAGAACACTAGGGTCGCCCCCCGCCCTGGGGGGCGGGTCGGGGGTGATCCGGGCTGCTGCGCAACCCGGATAGTATTTTGTGGTGCTAACTCAGAAATTGGGACGCGTTCATGACCTCCACAACTTCCCCCCTTCTGAACGTCCGCGATCTGCGCGTCTCCTTCCGGCAGGACGGCAAGGTGACCGAAGCTGTGCGCGGGGTTTCCTTCTCGGTCGGTCGCAGTGAGACCGTGGCGCTGGTGGGCGAGAGCGGCTCCGGCAAATCGGTCTCGGCGCTCTCCACGGTGTCGCTGCTGGGCGACAGCGCCATGGTCGAAGGCTCAGTCACCTATGACGGGCACGAGATGGTCGGCGCGGATGAGAAACACCTGATGCAGGTGCGCGGCAATGACATCAGCTTCATCTTCCAGGAGCCGATGACGTCGCTGAACCCCTTGCACACGATTGAGCGCCAGCTGGCGGAATCGCTGGCGCTGCACCAGGGGCTGACGGGCCGGGCCGCGCGCGACCGCATTCTGGAACTGATGGACAAGGTCGGCATCCGCGATGCGGAAAACCGGCTGTCCGCCTATCCGCACCAGTTGTCGGGCGGGCAGCGGCAGCGGGTGATGATTGCGATGGCGTTGGCCAACAAGCCCGACATCCTGATCGCCGATGAACCCACCACCGCGCTGGATGTGACCATTCAGGCGCAGATCCTTGATCTGCTGGCAGAGCTGAAGGCCAGCGAGGGCATGGGGCTGTTGTTCATCACCCATGATCTGGGCGTGGTTCGCCGCATTGCAGACCGGGTCTGCGTGATGAAGGATGGCGAGATCGTCGAGGAAGGTCCGGCGGCAGAGATCTTTGCCAACCCGCAGCACCCCTATACGCGGAAACTGCTGGCGGCGGAGCCGTCGGGCCAGCCGCAGCCAGTCGCGGCGGACGCACAGGAACTGGTCGCCGCCCGGGATCTCAAGGTCTGGTTCCCGATCCAGCGCGGGCTGTTGAAACGCACGGTCGGCCACATCAAGGCGGTGAACCCGATGTCGCTGTCGGTGCGGGCAGGGGAAACGCTGGGCATCGTGGGCGAGAGCGGCTCTGGCAAGACCACGCTGGCGCTGGCGATCATGCGGCTGATTGCATCGGAGGGCGCGGTCACATTTTGCGGCCAGGACCTGCGCAAATGGTCCACGCGCGAATTGCGTAAACTGCGCAAGGACATGCAGATCGTGTTTCAGGATCCCTTTGGCTCGCTCAGCCCGCGGATGACCTGTGCGCAGATCATCGCCGAGGGGCTGGCCATTCACAAGGTCGACCAGCACCGCAAACCGCGCGAGCTGGTGGCCGAGGTGATGCACGAAGTCGGGCTGGATCCGGCGTCGATGGACCGCTACCCGCATGAGTTCTCTGGCGGCCAGCGGCAGCGCATCGCCATCGCGCGCGCCATGGTGCTGCGCCCGAAACTGGTGGTGCTGGATGAGCCGACCTCGGCGCTGGACATGACGGTGCAGGTGCAGATCGTCGATCTGCTGCGCGATTTGCAGATGCGCTACGGGCTGGGGTATCTGTTCATCAGCCATGATCTGAACGTTGTGCGGGCGATGTCACACAGCGTGGTGGTGATGAACCAGGGCGATGTGGTCGAGGCCGGCCCGGCGGCGCAGCTGTTCGCCAACCCGCAGGCGGAGTACACCCGCAAGCTTCTGGCCGCCGCCGGGAGTTGATGCGCAGCGCCGTGCGGACTGCGGCAGCAGAGCGCAGGGCGTGGCTGGTACTATTTCGGGCCGCGTTGATTGAGCTTTACCGCTGTATCCACTAGGTTGCGGGGGACCGGCCAAGGAATGCCCTGACCCAGCCCATATGGGGATCCTCTCATGAATGTACCCGCCCTGTCCCAGTTCAGATGCGCAGACTGTCCGATCCGTCACCGTGCCGTTTGTGCCCGCTGCGACACCGAGGAGCTGGCGGCACTGGATGCCATCAAGTATTATCGCAGCTTTGAGGCCGGTCAGCCGGTCATCTGGTCGGGCGATCAGATGAACTTTGTCGGCTCGGTGGTCACCGGGATCGCCTCGCTCACCCAGACGATGGAAGACGGGCGCACCCAGATGGTGGGGCTGCTGCTGCCCAGCGATTTCGTCGGCCGACCGGGCCGCGAGGGGGCGGCCTATGACGTGGTGGCAACCACGGATCTGGTGATGTGTTGTTTCCGCAAGAAACCATTCGAAGAGTTGATGGAGCGCACACCACATATCGCCCATCGCCTGCTGGAGATGACGTTGGACGAGCTGGACGCGGCGCGCGAATGGATGCTGGTTCTTGGCCGCAAGACGGCGCGTGAGAAGATTGCCAGCCTGCTGGCGATCATCGCCCGGCGCGACGCGGCGCTATTGCCGGGTGGCAGCAGTGCAACGGCAGAATTCGACCTGCCGCTGACCCGCGAGGCGATGGCAGATTATCTCGGTCTTACACTGGAGACCGTCAGCCGCCAGGTCTCGGCGCTCAAGCGGGACGGTGTGATCCGATTGGAAGGCAAGCGCCATGTCACGGTGCCGGACATGGGGCGACTGCTGGACGAAGCCGGCGACGACAGCGAAGGCGATCGCCTGGGCTGAGCCGCGTCAGGCGTCGCTGTGCCGACCGTAGCGCACCTCGGCTGCGAGGTGCTGCCATCAGCGCGCGCATTGGTTGTTATCGCAAACGCAAACCTCAAACCGACCGCGGCTCCCGCGCCTGCGCTTGCCCGGCTGTGCCGGACCGGCTGGCAGTCTTGGGCGTGGGAACACAAAAAAAGAGTACACCCAAAAAAGGGAGAGCTTTTTTCCCCAAAAAAAGA
>NZ_JBVYHB010000008.1:67095-182102 GCF_056033425.1 Leisingera sp. SA32
TCCTGTTTGTGCTGAAGTGTTGGGCATTTTGGGGCGTGACACAAAAAAGCGTTCCCACGCCCAACGGGAGGATGCCTTTTGCCCCAAAAGGCGGACGACGGGCGGGAGCCTGCCGCTGCAGCTTCAGGACGGCATTTCCGCACAGAGCGGGCTGACCGCGACGGGCGGTTGTGCTCTAGTGGGCGAGGCACAACACAGAGGAGGCCGGAATGCAGTTCGGAAGTCTTATCGGGATGCTGATCGTCGGAGCGCTGGCCGGCTGGCTGTCGGGCAAGATCATGCAGGGCCGCGGTTTTGGCCTGCTTGGCAATATCATTGTCGGTGTGGTGGGCGCCTTTCTGGCCGGACTCATCTTTCCGGCGCTGGGGTTCGCTGCGGGCGGTGGTTTTTTCTGGTCGCTGGTCCATGCCACCATTGGCGCGGTGATCCTGCTGTTCCTGATTGGCTTGGTCCGCAAGGCCCGCTGAGCCGCAAGGCGCCCGCGAAGGGGCGCCTCTTTTGTCCAGCGCGGCCCTGCTGACCTGCGCGCCTAATGCGCCATCAGAACCGGAAGCTTGGCCTGTTCCAGCATCGTGCGGGTGGCCCCGCCCAGGATTGCTTCGCGGAAGCGGGAATGCCCGTAGGCGCCCATCACGATCAGGTCGGCGGCGGTGTCGGTGGCATGGCGGTTCAGCACGTCCGACACCCGCGGCAAGGTCTTGCTGAGCACGTCGATCTCGCAAGTGACGCCGTGGCGGGCCAGCATCTGCGCCAGCATGCCGCCGGGATCCGAGCGCTCGGGGCTGTGCTGCGGCGGTTCGATCACGACGAGTCGCACCAGCTCGGCAGCCTGAAGAAACGGCAACGCGTGGCGGATTGCGGCCATCGCCTCCATGCTCTCGTTCCAGGCCAGCAGCACGGTGGTCGGGCGCCGCAGCGGCGTGGCCTCGTCCGGCACCACAAGAACCGGCGCGCGGGCCTCGAACAGGGCGGCTTCAACGATGGGGGCCGCCTCGGCGCGTTTGGCCGCGCCATAGGGCTGACCTAGCACCACCAGATCCGAGAACCGGGCGCGGCGCGCCACGTGGCGGCCGATGTCTGCGATCTGGGCCAGGCCGGTCTCGGTGGAGAACGGCACCCCTGCCGCCCGCAGCTGCTGCTCGGCGTAGGTCTCGGCGAGGGCGGCCTCTTCCTCGGCGCGGGCCAGGGTTTCCTGCAGCACCAGCGCATTGGCCCCGGCGTAGTAATAGCCGGTCTGGGTGCGGTCGACGCCCAGGCACAGCGCCTCGGCATGGGCGTCAAAGACGTCGGCCAGCGCCGCGACCTGGGCCAGCGGGGCGTCCGCGCCCTCGGCGGTGGACAAGACGGTTAACACGGATTTGTAGCACATTCGGAGGTCTCCTGCCTGGCCTGCACCAGCCGCCGCAGGGGGGGCGGGCGCGACAATTCACTGCACTGGCAGAAGTGTCACATGTCGTCCTGACGTGTCTTGATGCAGATCAAGGCGGCAAAAACGGGCCCGCGGCATCAAGGGTGCGGACAAAACATGCCTCCGGGACGCAAGATTCGCGGAGTGCGGGCAAAGGGACGCAAGATGTCTAATTATATCAAGCTGATAGCGCTTGGTCTGATCACGCTGTTTGCGATGATTGGCACCAATTACGCGCGCGATCTGGCCTATCAGGTGCATGCGGTCATCGTGATGATCGTGGCCGGTGGGCTGTTTCTCCACACGCTGCGCCAGACCGGCGAGCCAGCCCCGGCAACGGTGGCGCATCCGCAGAACGCGTATTTCGACAGCGTGATCCGCGCTGGCACCATCGCCACCGCCTTCTGGGGCGTGGTCGGCTTTCTGGTCGGGACCTTCATTGCGTTCCAGCTGGCCTTTCCGGCGCTGAACTTTGAATGGGCCGAAGGGCTGGCCAACTTTGGGCGCCTGCGGCCGCTGCACACCTCGGCGGTGATCTTTGCCTTTGGCGGCAATGCGCTGATCGCCACGTCGTTCTACGTGGTGCAGCGCACCTGTGCGGCGCGGCTGTGGGGCGGCAATCTGGCGTGGTTCGTGTTCTGGGGCTATCAGCTGTTCATCGTGCTGGCGGCGACCGGCTATCTGTTCGGCTCGACCCAGTCGAAGGAATATGCTGAACCCGAATGGCACGTCGACCTGTGGCTGACCATTGTCTGGGTGGCCTATCTGGCGGTCTTTCTGGGCACGGTCATCAAACGCAAGGAGCCGCATATCTATGTGGCGAACTGGTTCTACATGGCCTTCATCGTCACCGTGGCCATGCTGCATGTGGTCAACAACATGACCATTCCGGTGTCGATCTGGGGGTCCAAGTCGGTGATTGTCTGGCCCGGCGTGCAGGATGCGATGATCCAGTGGTGGTACGGCCACAACGCCGTCGGCTTCTTCCTGACTGCGGGCTTCCTGGGGATGATGTATTACTTCATCCCGAAACAGGCCGAGCGCCCGGTGTTCAGCTACAAGCTGTCGATCATCCACTTCTGGGCGCTGATCTTTCTGTACATCTGGGCCGGTCCGCACCACCTGCATTATACCGCGCTGCCGGACTGGGCCTCGACCCTGGGCATGGTGATGTCGGTGATCCTGTGGATGCCTTCCTGGGGCGGCATGATCAACGGTCTGATGACCCTGTCGGGGGCCTGGGACAAGCTGCGCACGGACCCTGTGATCCGCATGATGGTGATCTCGGTTGGCTTCTACGGCATGTCCACCTTTGAGGGTCCGATGATGTCGATCCGCGCGGTGAACTCGCTGTCGCATTACACCGACTGGACCATCGGCCACGTGCATTCCGGCGCGCTCGGCTGGAACGGCATGATTACCTTTGGCGCGCTGTACTACCTGGTGCCGGTGCTGTGGAAGCGCGAGCGGCTGTATTCGCTGTCGCTGGTCAGCTGGCACTTCTGGCTCGCCACCATCGGCATCGTTCTCTACGCCGCGTCGATGTGGGTCACCGGCATCATGGAAGGCCTGATGTGGCGTGAAGTGGATGCCAATGGCTTCCTGGTGAACTCCTTTGCCGACACCGTTGCCGCGAAATTCCCGATGTATGTGGTGCGGGGTTTGGGCGGGGTCATGTTCCTCGCTGGTGCCATCATCATGTGCTACAACCTCTGGATGACTGTCCGTAGGGCGCCGGCCAAAGAAGCCAGCCTGACGGCATCTGTCCCGGCTGAATAAGGAGCCAGGAAATCATGTCCATTCTCGACAAACACAAGATACTCGAGACCAACGCGACGCTGCTCTTGGTGTGCAGTTTCCTGGTGGTGACCATTGGCGGGCTGGTGCAGATCACGCCGCTGTTCTACCTGGAAAACACCATCGAGAAGGTGGAGGGCATGCGCCCCTACACCCCGCTGGAGCTGGAGGGCCGCGACATCTACATCCGGGAGGGATGTTATGTCTGTCACAGCCAGATGATCCGCCCGATGCGCGACGAGGTCGAACGCTACGGCCATTACTCGCTGGCAGCCGAGTCGATGTATGACCGGCCGTTCCAGTGGGGGTCCAAGCGGACTGGCCCGGATCTGGCCCGTGTCGGCGGCCGTTACTCGGACGAATGGCACGTCGATCACCTGCGCGATCCGCAGGCGGTGGTGCCGGAATCGGTGATGCCGAAATATGGCTTCCTTGAGAAGACCCGCATTGATGGCCGCTATATCGGCGAAGTGATGGCCACCAACGCCATGCTCGGCACGCCCTACACGGATGAGATGGTAGAGCAGGCGCAGGCCGACTTCCGCGCCCAGGCGGATCCCGACAGCGACTACGACGGGCTGCTGGAGCGCTATGGCGACAGCGTCAACGTGCGCAACTTTGATGGCCAGCCGGGGGTCTCTGAGGCGGACGCGCTGATTGCCTATCTGCAAATGCTGGGGACGCTGGTCGATTTCTCGACCTTCACCCCGGACGCAAGCCGGTAAAGGGGGCAGAGATGGAACTCTATACGCTTCTCAGGCAATTTGCGGACAGCTGGATGATGCTGTTTCTGCTGAGCTTTTTCATCGGTGTGGTGATCTGGGCCTTCCGGCCTGGCAGCACCAAGGTTTACCGCGACACCGCCAATATCCCGTTCCGGCACGACGATGCACCCGCACCCGCCGGACCGGCTGACGCCGCTGCCAAGAAGGAGGCGCAGGCATGAGCAAGAAAGCGCAGAAATTCGAGGATGATCCCAACACCACCGGACATGAGTGGGACGGGATCGAGGAATTCGACAACCCGATGCCGCGCTGGTGGCTGTGGACCTTCTATGCCACCATCATCTGGGGGGTTCTTTACACCATTGCCTATCCCGCGTGGCCGCTGATCAACGGTGCCACCGCTGGGGTGCTGGGCTGGTCAACCCGTGCCGACGTGGCCGCAGAAATCGCCGCGGTGGAGGCCGCCAACGCACCGATGAACGCCCGGCTGGAAGGGGCGGAGCTGGTGGCCATCGGCAGCGACGCGGAGCTTGGCCCCTATGCGGTGTCGTCGGGATCTGCGGTGTTCAAGACCTGGTGCGCCCAGTGCCACGGGTCGGGTGCGGCAGGGGCCAAAGGTTACCCCAACTTGCTGGACGATGACTGGCTGTGGGGCGGCACGGTGCAGGACATCCACGCCACAATCGCGCACGGCATCCGCAACGAAGACAGCGACGACGCGCGCTATTCCGAGATGCCTGCCTTTGGCCGGGATGAGCTGCTTGAGAAGGAAGAGATCTCGCAAGTCGTGAACTTCGTGATGTCGCTGTCGGGGGAGCCGCAGGATGCGACCCAGGTTGCAGCCGGGGCCGGGGTCTTTGCCGACAATTGCGCCTCTTGCCACGGTGAGGACGGCACTGGCGACCGCAGCCAGGGCGCGCCGAACCTGGCGGATGCGATCTGGCTCTATGGGGGCGATTACGCCAGCCTGACCGACACGGTGAACAACGCGCGTTATGGGGTGATGCCGGCCTGGAACAGCCGCCTGACAGAGGCGCAGATCCGCGCGGTCTCGGCCTATGTGCATCAGCTGGGCGGCGGCGAGTAAGCCGGGCTGTCCACCGCAACACCAAAAAGGGCTGCTCTGGCGGGGCGGCCCTTTTTTGCAGAAACCTCCAAGCTTGCGGCAGGGCTGCAACCGCGGTTCAATGCGCCAGTATCCTGGAGGGAGGCAGCCGACAGATGATCGCCTATGTCACGGTTGGCGCGGATGACATTGCGCTTGCGAAACGGTTCTATTCCGCGTTTCTGCCCGCTCTTGGCTACCAGCTGCGGGAGGGTTCAGAGGGGCTGAGTTTTGCCCTGCCGGTGACACCGGGGCAGGCGCCGGTCCTGCCGGATTTCTACGTCAAGCCAACCTTTGACGGGCAACCGGCCTCGGCCGGTAACGGGGCCATGGTGGCATTTGAGGCCCAGAGCCAAAGCCAGGTGCGCGCGCTGCATGCCGCGGCACTGGCGGCGGGCGGATCTGACGAGGGCGCGCCGGGCTTTCGCGCCGCGTACGGGCCGCGGTTCTATGTCGGCTACCTGCGGGATCCCCAGGGCAACAAGATCGCGCTGTTTTCCAGCAACCCGCAGGACCCGGGGCGCGCCGGATAGCACGCACGTCACCCCATTGAGGTCGTATTGCCGCGCAGCTGCGCGCGGGTGCTGTCGCTCCAGGTGCTCCAGGCGCTGATGCCCGCCCACAACAGCACGTAAAAACCACCCGTCGCCAGCACCAGCTCGCCCGGAAACGGGCCGATGTCGGCGCGGCGAATGGCCTGCTCCAGCGAGGTGACCCCGGTGGGATGCACCGCGATCTTGCCAGCATAGGCGAGGGTCTGGATCAGCAGGATCCAGAAGTAATTGCGCCGAATCCGGCGCCCGATCGCGGTCATATGGCTGACGTGATAGTCGGGGCGCAGGTAATCCTCGGCCAACACGATCTGCCAGTTGTCTTCGAGGTGCAGGTCGCCCTCTGTCAGCATCGGTGCATAGAAATGCGTTTCCATCCAGCGGGCGCGGGCGCGGAAGACGTTGAAATAGCGATAGCGCCGCGCCTCCAGCATCAGGAAGAAAATGATCAGCACCCCGACCAGTATCAGCGGCAGCGGGGAGGCCTCGGGCGAGGAATAAGAGATCGACAGCGCCACCCCGAGCGTGACCACGGCCCAGTTGGTGGTGGTGTCCAGCCGCGTGCGCCAGATGGTGCTGCGATAGATTTCGCCCCGGTAGAGGTGCGCCAACGCGCCGATCTCTGCCGCGGTCAGCTCAGCGCGTGGCGGGCCCGGTTGTGGTGCAGGCTGTTGTGTCCCCATGCCCCGAGCGTAGGTTTATTATTCAGTCAGGGCAAGTTTTTACCCAGCTTGGCGCGGCGGTTTGATCGGGATCAAATCACCTGCGCGCGGTCGGCGGTACAGCTGTGTCAGACACGCCATCGTCGCCCCCATGATCCCCTTCAGGGGTGGCATGTGATCCCGCCAGGCAGACGTGCAGGCCCGGCGGGCGCTGCGTCGGCTTTCCGAACTGTTCGCGCGTTTCCCGGAGAGCCGACGCTTTTTTTGTCTGCGCTGCGCGGCGGCGAGGTCTGAGGGCGGGCGGTGTCGGCCTGCGGCGGGGTGATCCGTGTTGCGGTGAACAGGCTCTGTGCAAGAATACCAATCATGTCTGGGCGCTCCTGTGGGCGAGTGGTGAGGTCTCTGAACATCTCCATCCTTGCCCGCAGGGGCGATTCCTGCCAGTTAAGAAAAATCATCAAATGTAAGTCAGGCTTACATATGGATTGGAAGGTGATGCCGCCGATGGCAGGCCTGCGCGCCTTTGCCGCCTTTGCTGAAACCGGCAATCTGGTGCAGGCAGGGCAGGCGTTGAATGTCAGCCATGCTGCCATCAGCCAGCAGCTGCGCGCGCTGGAGGCGCATCTGGGCGTGGCGCTGGTGGACCGTAGCGGGCGCTCGCTGACGTTGACGGCCGAAGGCACACGGCTGGCGCGCGCGCTGGCGCTGGGGTTCGGGGCGATCCAGGCGGCGGTGCAGGAGCTGACTGGCGCCAGCGCCGCCCGCCCGTTGCATGTGACCTGCACCCCCAGTTTTGCGGCACAATGGCTGGTGCCGCGGTTGCCGGGCTTTCAGGCCGAACACCCGGAGACCGAGCTGGTACTGGACCCGTCCGGCGCCTTGGTGGAGCTGAAGCCCGGCGGCGTGGAGATTGCGCTGCGCTATGGCGATGGCCAGTGGCCGGGGCTGGAGGCGGAACTGCTGCTGGCCTCGCCCATGGTGGTGCTTGCGGCGCCGCAGTTGCTGGCGGGGCGTCGGGTCGACACTGCGGCGGATCTGCTGGATCTGCCTTGGCTCGAAGAACTGGGCACCAATGAGGCCAGTCGGTGGTTCCGCTCGCAAGGGGTCGAGGACAGTTTTCGTGGCCCGCGCACCCGGTTGCCCGGCAACCTGTTGATGCAGGCCGTTCGGGCCGGGCAGGGGGTGGCGGTCAGCGTGCAGAACTTCGTCGAGGAAGACCTCGCCGAGGGGCGCCTGCTGGCCCTGTTCACCGAAGCGGAGGGCAGCGGCTATCACATCGTCACGCGCCCCGGTGTTCTGCGCCCCGAGGCCCGCGCTTTCATCGCGTGGTTGCGGCGTGAACGGGGGCGGGCGCAATAGCCGCAGGTCAGGGGGAGGCTCTGCGGCATCGTGCCTCTGGCGGGGGGTGCGCACAGGCATAGGTGGCGGATTGCCTGCGGGACATCAGGTTCGGCGCGAAAACATGATTGTGTCATGTCTTTTTTGATCCACGTCAAAGTTGCCGCTCGCCGCATCTGGGACAAGGGCGCAAGACAGCCATAATCCGGAGTGAGTCCGTGAGCGATTCAGAACCCGCACCCAGCCTGTATGCCGCACGTGAGCCGATTTTTCCGCGGCGCGTCTCCGGTAAGTTTCGGAACCTGAAGTGGTACATCATGGCGGTGACGCTAGGGATCTATTACCTGACGCCCTGGATCCGCTGGGACCGCGGCCCCAGCCTGCCGGATCAGGCGGTATTGCTGGATCTGGCCGGGCGGCGGTTCTATTTCTTCTGGATCGAAATCTGGCCGCATGAGTTCTATTTCGTTGCGGGCCTGCTGATCATGGCAGGACTGGGGTTGTTCCTGTTCACCTCGGCGCTGGGGCGGGTCTGGTGCGGCTATGCCTGTCCGCAAACCGTCTGGACCGACCTGTTCATCCTGGTGGAACGCTGGATCGAAGGGGACCGCAACGCGCGGCTGCGGTTGCACCGGCAGCAGGGCTGGGATCTGCGCAAGGCCCGGCTGCGCGTCACCAAATGGATCGCCTGGTTGCTGATCGGACTCGCCACCGGCGGTGCCTGGGTGTTCTATTTCGCAGATGCGCCGACGTTGCTGCGCGACCTGGTGACGCTGAATGCCCACCCCGTGGCCTATACGACCATGCTGATCCTGACGCTGACCACCTTTTTCTTTGGCGGCTTCGCGCGTGAGCAGATCTGCATCTACGCTTGTCCCTGGCCGCGCATTCAGGCGGCGATGATGGATGAGGACACCCTGACCGTCGGCTATCGCGACTGGCGCGGAGAGCCGCGCGGCAAGCTGAAAAAGACGCCCGCGACAGCCGCCGCCGTTCCTGCCACCGCCGCTCCCGCCGCCGCTGTGCCGACGCCGCAGGGTGATTGCATCGATTGCATGGCCTGCGTCAACGTCTGCCCGGTGGGCATCGACATCCGCGACGGCCAGCAGATGGAATGCATCACTTGTGCGCTGTGCATCGACGCCTGTGACGACGTAATGGCCCGGATCGGCAAACCGCGCGGGCTGATCGACTATATGGCGCTGTCGGATGAGGCGGAGGAGCGCGCAGGCAAGCCGCCCCGAAACATCTGGAAACACATCCTGCGCCCGCGCACGGTGCTTTACACGGCCCTGTGGGGGCTGGTTGGTCTGGGGCTGGTGTTTGCCCTGTTCATCCGCGCCGCCATTGAGCTGACCGTCGCGCCGGTGCGCAACCCGACCTATGTCACCCTGTCCGACGGATCGATCCGCAACACCTATGACGTGCGGCTGCGCAACAAGCATGGCGAGCCGCGTCCCTTCACACTGTCGATCAAGGGTGGCGCCGCCATGCAGATCGAGCTGGAGGGCGTCGACGGCACCACCGTCGAGGTGCCCGCCGACAGCGCTCTGCTGCAACGGGTCTATATCGTGGCCCCGCCAGAGGCTGCATCCGCGGTGGCAGCGGCGACCCCGGTGCGGATCTGGGTGGAAGACCAGCTCAGCGGCGAACGCGCCCACAAGGACAGCAGCTTCAACGGACGGGGGAATTGAACCATGGCTGAGCAAACACGGGAATTCACCGGAAAGCATGCGTTGATGCTGTTCTGCGGTGCTTTTGCAGTGATTATCGGCGTGAACATCGCGCTGGCGGTGAATGCGGTGAAAACCTTTCCGGGGCTGGAGGTGAAAAACTCCTATGTCGCCAGTCAGCAGTTTGATCAGCGTCGCAGCGCGCAAGAGGCGCTGGGCTGGTCGGTCTATGCCTCCGCGCAGGGCGATCAGGTCCGGCTGGAGATCTCCGACGCGCAGGGCAACCCGGTCGAGGTCGCCAAGCTCAGCGCAACGCTGGGCCGCGCTACCCATGTGCTGGACGATCAGGAACCGCAGTTCATCTTTGACGGCACGGCCTATGTGGCGTCGGCCGATCTGGGACCGGGCAACTGGAACATCCGCATGGTGGCGCGGGCCGCAAATGGCACCGAGTTCACCCAGCGGGTGATCCTGCACGTAAAGGGCTGACGGCGATGACCGCACAGCTTCGCCCCGCCCTGGCCGCCTGCCCGGCCTGCGTGGCCGCCCCGCAAGCCGCAACCGCAGCGCCGCCGGCCGACGCGCGGCTGGCGCTGTCGCTGCCGGGCATTCACTGTCAGGCCTGCATCTCGACGGTCGAAAGCACGCTGAACGCGCATCCGGCGGTGCATTCGGCGCGGGTGAACCTGACCCTGAAACGCGCCCTGATTGAGGCGGAGCCAGAACTGCGCGCGGCCGACCTGATCCCGGTTTTGGCGGCGGTTGGCCATGAGGCACATGAACTGGACTTGGCGGCGCTGGCGACGACGCAGAGCGACCGGGCCGGGCGCGATCTTCTGATGCGACTGGCGGTGGCCTTCTTTGCGTCGATGAACGTGATGCTGCTGTCCGTCTCGGTCTGGTCCGGGGCGTCGGATGCCACGCGCGACCTGTTCCACTGGATTTCCGCCGCGATCACCTTTCCGGCGATCCTTTTTTCTGCCCAGCCGTTTTTCCGCAACGCCTGGAGCGCCCTGCGGGTGGGGCGGTTGAACATGGATGTGCCGATCGTTCTGGCGCTGGGGCTGGCGCTGGTGACCTCCCTTTGGGAGACCGCGCTGTCAGGAGAACACGCCTATTTCGACGCGGCGCTGACGCTGACCTTCTTTTTGCTGGCGGGCCGCTACCTCGATTACCGCACCCGCGCCGTGGCACGCTCCGCGGCAGAGGAGCTGGCGGCCCTGGAGGTGCCCCGCGCCATTCGTCTGGAGGACGGCGCAGAGCAGGAGCGGCCAGTCGCGGAGCTGACGATCGGCGATGTGATCCGGGTGCGTCCCGGCGGGCGGATGCCGGTGGACGGGGAGATCGTGGAGGGCCAGTCGGAACTGGACCGGTCTTTGCTGACGGGCGAGACGCTGCCGGTCTATGCGCAGCCGGGGTTTTTGGTGTCCGCGGGCGAGGTCAACCTGACCGGACCGCTGACCATCCGCGCCACGGCGGTGGGCGAGGACAGCTCGCTGCACCGGATGGCGGATCTGGTGGCAATCGCGGAATCAGGACGGTCGCGTTATACCTCGCTGGCGGACAGGGCGGCGAAGCTCTATGCGCCGGGCGTGCATATCCTGTCGGCGCTGGCCTTTGCCGGCTGGTACCTGTGGACCTTCGACATCCGCATGGCGCTGAACATCGCGGCGGCGGTGCTGATCATCACCTGTCCCTGCGCGCTGGGCCTTGCGGTGCCCGCGGTGACCACCGCCGCCTCGGGGCGGTTGTTCAAGCGCGGCATGCTGATCAAACACGCCACCGCCCTGGAGCGGCTGGCAGAGGTCGATACGGTCGTTTTTGACAAGACCGGCACGCTGACCGAGGGCACGCCGCAGCTGGCCAATCTGGACGATCACTCCGCCGAGGATCTGGCGATTGCGCTGGCACTGGCCGATGGTTCGGCGCATCCGTTGTCGGTCGCGCTCGCCCGTGCGGCGCGCGCCGCAGGGGTCGCGCCGGCAGATGTGCAGCAGATTGCAGAGGTGCCGGGACATGGCACGCAAGGGCGCTACCGCGGCCGCGCCGTGCGTCTGGGGCGGGCCGCCTGGGTGGGGGCACAGCAGGGCCGCCAGACGGCGGCCTGGCTCGACACCGGGCGCGGGCGGCCGCAGCCGTTCCTGTTCACCGATGCGCTGCGCCCCGGTGCTGCGGCGGCGGTTGAGGCCTTGCAGGCGGCGGGCAAATCGGTGCTGCTGATCTCCGGCGACGCCACTGGTGTGGTTGAGGATCTGGCCACCCGGCTGGGGGTGAGCCGTTGGGTGGCCGAGGCGCTGCCGCAGGAGAAATCCGCCCGCGTGCAGCAGCTGACGGACCAGGGGCACAAGGTGCTGATGGTTGGTGACGGGTTGAATGATACCGCGGCGCTGGCGGTGGCACATGTGTCGATTTCGCCCGCGTCGGCGCTGGACGCGGCGCGGGTGGCGTCGGACATCGTGTTGCTGGGACAGGATTTGACGCCCATCGCCGAAGCCTGCGGCGTGGCGCAGAAAGCGACCCGCCGGATCCGCGAGAATTTCCGCATTGCGACGCTGTACAACGTGGTGGCGGTGCCGCTGGCGATTGCGGGTCTTGCGACGCCCTTGATCGCGGCGCTGGCGATGTCTACGTCTTCGATCACCGTGTCGCTGAATGCGCTGCGCCTGCGCTGAACGTCACAGGGGCCAAACTGGAGCGAAACCAAACATGAGTGTGCTTGCCTATCTGATCCCGATTTCGCTGTTCCTCGGATTGGTGGGGCTGGTGGCCTTTGTTTATACGGTGCGCAGCAACCAGTATGACGACCCGGAGGGGGATTCCCGCCGGATCCTGAGTGACGACTGGGATGATAAGCCGCGCCCGGATTGATCGTGTGGCGGGGGGCTCCCGTCCGCCGCCTGTCTTTTCTTGCGAAAAGACTGCCGTCCGTTGGGCGTGGCACCGCGCCACGGCGCGGTGCCACGCCCAACCCCGCCAGCGGGTGCTGGCCTTCGCCAGCGCCTGCGCGGGGGCGGGAGGGCCACCTGGGCGACATGGAGCCGCGCCTGCCAGTTTGGGAGCCGGGCGGGGGCGAGAAAAAAGGCGCCACCTGTGAGGGGCGCCTTGGGTGTTCGACGGGTGGGCAAGCCACCTCAGGGCAGGGCCGCGGGCCTGTGCGTCAGGAGGGGCCGATGGTCTTGCAAGCGACGTTGCGCGCGTTGAGGCGGCGGCAGGCCAGCTCGGCGCGTTGCTGGCTCATGCCGAGGAAATTCGCCTCGAAACCGCGGCGGGTTTTGGCGACCTTGCGCAGGGAGCCGTCAAGCGTCTCCAGTTCCGACAGCGCCGTGCGCAGCAGCACCTTCTCTGCCTTGTAGCGATTGGTATAGAGGCCGACATTGATCCCCCAGTAGCGCCCGCCCGAGGTCGACAGGCGGGTGACCACCACCGGCTCCGGCTGCGGCTCCGCCTGGGCCAGACGGGCAGGGCGGGCGACAGGGCGCAGTCCGCTGAAGGGCTGCTTCTGCACCGCCGGGCGAATCTGTGCGGAGACCGAAGAGGGAGCGGCGGCGTTGCGAACCTCGGTTTCGCCAAGGGCGGCAGCAATGCTGCTGAGAACAGCGTCGCCAATCGGGGCGCCCGCGGCGCTGACAGTCTGGAGGTTTTCGATCTGGCCCCCGGGCTGCGCGTCCGCATCGTCGACCGATTGTGACGCAGCGGTCTCAGACGTGGCTGCGGCGACATCCACAGTGTCGGCTGCCAGATCCTCTGGCCGGGGGCGAGGCTCGAGCACGGGTTCGGGGGCCTGCAGGGCTTCCTCCAGCGCGGCCACCAGAACCGGCGAGTCGCCACTGGCGGGGCGCAGCTTGGGCCGCAGGCTGGTGGTCACCTGACCGCTGACGCGCAGGGTCTTGCCGGCGGCGCCAGTGCTGCTGCCATCGCCGCTGTCGGCCACCACCACATCGGCGCCCATGTAGGCGGGGCGTTGCGGGCGGCGCAACTTGGCCCGCGAGGGCGCGCGGCGGAAGCCGAGGTCCAGCAGCTCTGCCACCTTGGCATTGCGCGACGCCGTGGATTTGCCGCCGAACACGGTGGCGATGATGCGCTCGTCGCCACGTTTGGCCGAGGCCACCAGGTTGAAGCCCGCGGCGCGGGTATAGCCCGTCTTGATGCCGTCGGCGCCGCGATAGGCGGCCAGCAGGCGACGGTTGGTGTTGGGCACTTCGCGGATGCCCGCATGGGTCGAGCGGCGCGAGAACAGGTTGTAGTATTCCGGATAATCATACAGCAGGTGCCGCCCCAGCGTGGTCATGTCGCGCGCGGTCGACAGGTGCCCGCTGGCAGTGAGCCCATGGGCATTCTTGAAGGTGGTGCGGCTCATCCCCAGCGCCTTGGCGGTGCGGTCCATGCGGCGCGTAAAGGCGGCCTCGCTGCCGGACAGCGCCTCGCCGATGGCGGTGGCGGCATCATTGGCGGATTTCACGGCGGCGGCGCGAATCAGGTAGCGAAAGGCGATCTTCTGCCCAGATTTCAGCCCCAGTTTCGACGGCGGTTCGGCGGCGGCGTTGCGGCTGATCCGAACCTTGGTGTCCAGTGTGATCTCGCCGTTACGCACCGCTTCGAACGCGATGTAGAGCGTCATCATCTTGGTCAGCGACGCTGGGTGCAGCCGGGTGTCGGCATTGCGCGAATGCAGCACCTCGCCGGTGCGGGCATCAATCACCATGGCCGCATATGGCGCCGCAGCCGCCTGCCGCGCTGGCAGGGATAGCCCGGCCATCGCCAGCATCAGCAGGGCAACGACCCATCGCAACCTCGTGGCGTGCCACGCAGCGACCGGTCGCACGGACGCCTGCGGCCCCGACGAGGGGCGCCGAGTTGCGTTGAATCGAAAAGGAAGAAGCCGGTTGCGAAGCGACCGGAAACCGACTCGCGGGGTACGGGTATGCCGACCCGCCGCCGGATTGACCTGCGTGTTCACTGCCATGTTTGCCTCATGTCGCCGGTTTTCCGGCTGACGATTTTTGCCTGATGCAAAAAACGTACCACAGGGTTTATGAGGAATAAACAGCCGCCGCAGCACGCCCGCGCAGGCGAAGGCAGGATTTGGCCGGCATCTAGTGGGTTATATTCGCGTGCCCGCTAGATGCGCCAAGTGCTAACAAAAGGTTACCAAAAAAACTTGCACTTTCCCTGGTAATACTGGCCGAGGGGTCACATTCAGAGATCGCGTGCGGAGAAAAACGGGCTGAAAAAGTCCAGTTCGACGGTGAAGGCGCAGGGTTGGGCGATCCGTGCGCCGATGCGGGCGTCAAGATCCGCCAGCAGCGCGGCGCAAAAGTCCGCATCGCGGTGCGGTTTGGTCAGCAAAGTGACGCGCAGGGCGGCATGGCTGCGGTGAAACCGGTCGCTGGGATAGGCGCGGCCCTTGCACGCTCCGGCGCCGTCGTCATGGGCGCGGATGATGGTTTCGGTCTCTGCCAGAATCGACTCGACGTCGATGTCGAGGTCGCCGGAGAATTTCAGTTCCACATGCGGCATTGGGGCGCTCCCTTCAGGTTTTCAACCGGATAGCGCCCCGACCTGCCAGCGTCCAGTGTGGGGATGCGATCATCCCATCCGCTCGAGCAGAGCCGCCAGACCGCCGAGATCGGCAATCTCGGTGTAGCGGGGATTGTCCGCGGGGGTGTCGGCGTGCTCGACCTCCCAGACCAGCCCATGCGGGACATAGGTGCCCCAGGCACCGGCCTCGATCGGGGCGACCACGTCGGAGCGCATCGAATTGCCCACCATCATGGCGCGGGCGGCGCCGTTGCCGTGGCGGTCAAAAATGCCGCCGTAGACTTCGGCGGTCTTTTCCGACACCACTTCGACCGCGTCGAACAGCTCGCCCAGGCCGGATTGCGCCAGTTTGCGTTCCTGATCCAGCAGGTCGCCCTTGGTAATCAGCACCACCTTGTAGCGCGCGGCCGCCGCCTCCACCGCCTCGCGGGCATGGGGCAGCAGCTCGATCGGGTAGGAGAGCATCATCTGCCCGGCCACGATCAGCTCTTTGAGCACGCTGGCGGGCACCTGCTCCTGGGTCACCTCGATCGCGGTTTCAATCATCGACAGGGTAAAGCCCTTCACCCCGTAGCCATAGCGCCCGAGGTTGCGTTTTTCGGCGTCCAGCAGCAGCCGGTCCAGCTGCTCCGGGCCGACCTCATCGGGGGTGTGATCCATCAGCAGTTCGGCGAAGCGTTCCTGGGTCACGCGAAAGAACCGTTCATTGTGCCAAAGGGTATCGTCGGCATCAAAGCCGATTGTTGTCAAATTACGTGCCAATCTGTGTGTCTCAGTCTCTTTTCCTGCCCCCCCAAGAGGCTATATAAGCGTCACAGGAAATTCCATCCATCACTGGAACAAATTGCTTATGCCGCTGCAGACCGTAATGATGACCGATCATTCAGACGACGACACCGACGCCGGTGTCCTGACCAAGACGCGGCCCAAGACCAAGCGCCCGCCGCGCTACAAGGTGCTGCTGTTGAACGACGACTACACCCCGATGGAATTCGTGGTGATGGTGCTGGAGCGGTTCTTTGGCATGACGCACGCGCAGGCGTTCGAGATCATGCTGACGGTGCACAAGAAGGGCGTTGCGGTGGTTGGCGTGTTCAGCCATGAGGTCGCCGAGACCAAGGTGGGCCAGGTGATGGATTTTGCCCGCCGCCAGCAGCATCCGCTGCAATGCACCATGGAAAAAGAAGACTAAACAAGAGGCTGCAAGATGTCCCTACGCCTGTCACTGGCCGTTGAGACGGGCGGCTTTGCCGTGCCGTCCGACGGCCGCATCGCGGTGTTTCACCCGCGCGCGGACCATGATCTGTCGGCGTTGCCCAAGGCACGCGTGCAGGTGATCCAGCCGCTGCGGCCAGAGCATGACCACTTTGCCGCGCAGGGCTATGACTGCGCCCCGACCGCACAACCCGGCGCCGTATTTGCCGCCGCGGTGGTGTTCCTGCCGCGCGCCAAGCTGCTGGCGCGGATGCTGGTCGCGCAGGCCGCGGCGGCCACGGATGGGCCGGTGTTGATTGATGGCGCAAAGACTGACGGAATTGATTCGCTGCTGAAGGCGCTGCGCCAGCGCGGCACACCCTCCGCGCCGATCTCCAAGGCCCATGGCAAGGTGTTCTGGATCGACGGCGGCATCGACCTGTCCGACTGGCTGCCCGCCGCACCGAAGGTGGTCGAAGGGTTCGTCACCGCGCCGGGCGTGTTTTCAGCCGATGGGGTCGACCCGGCGTCGGCGCTGCTGGCGGCGGCACTGCCGCAGAAGCTGGGGCGGTGCGTGGCGGATCTCGGCGCGGGCTGGGGCTACCTGTCGGCGGAGGTTCTGAAGCGCGAGAGCGTCGAGGAACTGCATCTGGCAGAGGCCGACTATCACGCGCTGGCCTGCGCGCGGCAGAACCTGCCAGACAGCCGGGCGCAGTTCCACTGGGTGGATGCGCGCGGCTGGAAAGCGCCGGGCACGGTGAACACGGTGGTGATGAACCCGCCGTTTCACACCGGCCGCGCGGCGGAACCGTCGCTGGGCCAGGCCTTTATCGGTGCGGCAGCGTCGATGCTGGCGGCCAGTGGCAGCCTGTGGATGGTGGCCAACCGGCATCTGCCCTATGAGGCAGTCCTGGGCGAGCGCTTTGCCCAGGTGCGCGAAGAGGGCGGCGACAACCGGTTCAAGATCCTGTCTGCCGCCAAGCCCCGGCGCGCCCGCCGCTAGCGGTGCACGTTCTCGGGGCTGACGGTTTCCAATTCGGCCGCCCCGGTCTAACGTGCCCTGCGAACGTGCCAGTCAAATGTGCCAGTCAAACGGCCAAGGGAGCCTACCGCATGTCCTTTTCAATCTCTGGCAAGACCGCCATTGTCACCGGTTCTTCCAGCGGAATCGGCCTGGCGATCGGCAAGCAGTTCGCCGCCGCCGGGGCCAATGTGATGTTTGCCGACACCCAGGAGGCGCAGCTGCTGGCCGAGCTGGGCGCGCAGGCCGATGACAGCAACATCCGCTATTTTGCCGGCGACCTGCGCGAGCGGCTGACCATCGCCAACCTGCTCTCGGCCACCATCGACGCCTTTGACGGGGTCGACATTCTGGTGAACGGCGCACGGCAGATGGTGGTCACTGACCCGCTGGACCCGACCGATGACACGCTGGACCAGCTGTTGACCCAAAGTCTGCTGCCCACCATTCGCCTGTCGCAGCAGGTGGCCAAGCGGATGATCAAGCAGGGCGAGGAAAGCCAGGGTGGCCAAGGACCGCTGGGCAGCATCATCAGCCTGTCCTCGATCGCGGCGCGGCGCACCCACCCGGAGCTGATGGCCTATTCGGTGGCCTCCGCTGCGCTGGATCAGGCGACGCGCTCGCTGTCGGTGGCGCTGGCGCCGCATCGGATCCGTGTCAATTCCATCGCCTTCGGCTCGGTGATGAGCGCGTCGATGCAGGGCACGCTGAAAGACAACCGCAGCTATCGCCAGGACATCGAGGCGCATACGCCGCTGGGCCGCATCGCCTCGCCCAACGAATTGACGGAAACCGCGCAATACCTGGCCTCGGATGCGTCCGGCTTCATGACGGGGCAGGTGCTGACGTTGGATGGCGGCCGCACGCTGCTGGACCCGGTGGCGGCGCCGGTACATTGATTGGACAGTCCCATGACGCTTGAGATGACAGAAGAAAAGGCGCAGGCGGCCGCCTGGTTCCGCGCGTTGCGCGACCAGATTGTCGCCGCCTTCGAGGGGCTGGAAGCCAGCCATGATCAGGGGCCGTTTTCGGACATGGCACCGGGCCGCTTTGAGGTGACGCAAACGACGCGCAGCGCCGAGGATGGCAGCGATGCCGGCGGCGGGCTGATGAGCGTGATGCGCGGCGGCCGGGTGTTTGAAAAGGTTGGCGTCAATATCTCCGAGGTGTATGGAACCCTGGGCGAACGGGCCCAGCACGCGATGGCAGCGCGCAAGGGGCTGCCGGGCATGACGGAAGACCCGCGGTTCTGGGCCTCCGGAATCTCTTTGGTTGCGCATATGCGCAACCCGCATGTGCCGGCGGTGCATATGAACACCCGCATGTTCTGGACCCCGCATGGCTGGTGGTTCGGCGGTGGCTCGGATCTGAACCCCTGCATCGAATACGAAGAAGACACCGCGCATTTTCACCACCAGCAGAAACAGCATCTGGGGCCGCATGGGGCGGAGCTTTATCCGCGGCTCAAGGCCTGGGCGGATGAGTATTTCTATATCCCCCACCGTGGTCGCGCCCGTGGGGTTGGCGGCATCTTCATGGATGACCGCAACAGCGGCGACTGGGCGGCGGATTTCGCCCTGACACAGGACATCGGCCGCGCCTTCCTGCCGGCCTTTGTGCCCCTGGTGGAACGGCGCCGGGTGCAGAGTTTTGACGACACCGACAAGGACGCCCAACTGATCCATCGCGGGCTTTATGCGGAATACAACCTTGTCTACGACCGCGGCACCAAGTTCGGGTTGGAAACCGGCCATGACGCAAACGCGGTGCTGATGAGCCTGCCGCCGCTGGCCAAGTGGGTCTGAGCCAAGGGCCGACCTTTGAGAGTTTTGAACGCGCTGTCCCGCTCCCGGGCGGCGCGTTTTGCCTTGAGGCGGATTTGCGCTGATGTCCGTTTGCGATGCGCGACTTTCCTCCGACCTACGCTAAGATGACGGGAAACAGGCAAGACAAAAGCAGGCTATCCATCGGGGCAGGGAGTATCTCACATGCGCAGCAGGGTCGTGGCGTTTCTGGTAGTGGCAGCATTGATGGGGGGCTGCGGCAGCTCGCCAGAGCGGACGGCAAGCGGCGCGGAGGTCAGTCGCGGCGAACCCGCCAGCGGGGCGCTAAGCGGCCTGCGCACCTATCCGCGCTTTGCCGACAATGACCCCCATGACTGGGACGGGCGCAATCCCTGGTCCTATCCCATCCACGGAATCGACGTGTCGCGCTATCAGGGCGATGTGGATTGGAACCAGGTGCGCCGTGCGGGCGTGTCCTTTGCCTACATCAAGGCGACCGAGGGCGGTGACCACACGGATGCGCGGTTTCGCGACAACTGGCGCGGCGCCGGGCGGGCCGGTCTGAAACGCGGCGCTTATCACTATTACTACTTCTGCCGCCCGGCAGCTGAACAGGCGCGTTGGTTCATCAAACATGTGCCGCGCGATGCAAACGCCCTGCCGCCGGTACTGGACATGGAGTGGAACCACCGCTCCCGCACCTGCCGCACCCGCCCCGACGGCGCCACGGTGCGGGCCGAGGCGCGCAAGTTCCTGAACATCCTGGAACGCCACTACGGCAAGCGCCCGGTGGTCTACACAACTGTGGATTTCTACCGCGACACCGGCATCGGGCGGCTTGGCGGCACCGAGTTCTGGTTGCGCTCGGTCGCGGGCCATCCGCAACGCGTTTATCCGGGCCAAAGCTGGAGCTTCTGGCAATATTCCGGCACCGGCGCGGTGCCCGGCGTGGCAGGCAATGTCGACCTCAACACCTTCCGTGGCAGCCCGCAAAGCTGGCTCAGGTGGTCGGGTCAGATCTGAAGACGGGCAGGGGGCTTTGCCCCCTCGCGCCGCTGGCGCTCACCCCCAGGATACTTTCAGCCAGAAGAAGGGCGGATCTGGCTTCTTCTGGCCTGAAATATCCCGTAGCGCGAGGCAGAACCTCCCTCAAGATTTCCAGTCGAAGAAGCCTTTGCCCGCCTGTTTCAGCAGTTTCGCTGCCATCTCCCGGCCCAGGGCGGCGCCGTCCTCGATTGTACAGGTCTGGTCGTCGCTGATCGCCTCGGAACCGTCCGGGCGCAGAACTTCGCCGCGCAGGCGCAGGGTGGAGCCGTCCAGGTCCGCAAGGCCCGCAATCGGCGTCTCGCAGGAGCCATCCAGCGCCGCCAGAAACGCGCGTTCCGCCGCCAGCCGCTGGCCAGTCAGCGTGTCATGGATCGCCGACAGCATGTCACCAGTGCGGCTGTCGTCGTCGCGCCGCTCAATGCCGATGGCGCCCTGCGCCACCGCGGGCAGCATGTCGGCGGTCTCCATCGCGGTGGCGGGCACATCGGCCATCCCCAGTCGGTTGAGGCCGGCCATGGCGAGAAAGGTGCAGTCGGCCACGCCCTCGGACAGCTTGCGCAGCCGGGTCTGCACATTGCCGCGGAACTCCACCACCTTCAGATCGGGGCGGCGGTTCATCAGCTGTGCGCGACGGCGCAGGGAGGAGGTGCCGACAACCGCGCCCGGTGCAAGGTCGTGGATCGAGGACAGCGCCGGTGAAATGAAGGCATCCCGCACATCCTCGCGCGGCAGGTAGCAGTCCAGCGCGAGCCCGTCGGGCTGGGCCACTGGCATGTCCTTCATCGAATGCACCGCGATGTCGATGCCCCCGGACAGCAGCGCCTCTTCGACCTCTTTGGTGAAAAGGCCTTTGCCCCCCAGCGTCTTCAGCGGTTTGTCCGCCGCGATCAGCGCCTGATTGTCACCGGTGGTGGTGATTGGCACGATTTCGAACGCCTCCTGCGGCAGGTCGAAGGCCGCAGCCAGCCGGTTGCGGGTTTCATACGCCTGGGCCAGCGCCAGCGGCGATCCGCGGGTGCCGATTTTCAGGGGCGAGGCGGGGGAGGGCAGGGTCAGTGTCATGGGCAAAGCCTTAAATCAGATTGCGCCCCGGTGGAAACCGGTTTTTACCGGTCTCCCGGCCTGTGTGGGGCGGCTTTGACATAAACCAAAGCAGGCGTGCAGGGGGCGCGTCAGATCGCCCCTGCCCTTGACATTCGCCGACGCAGGCGTGACCTCAGGGGGGCGAATGATTGCGAGGATGACATGGCCGGACAAAAGAAGCTGCTGCGTGCGTTGGCGGGGGAAACACAGGATGTGCCGCCGATCTGGATGATGCGCCAGGCGGGCCGCTACCTGCCGGAATACCGCGCCACGCGGGCCGAGGCAGGGGATTTCCTGAAGCTGTGTTACAATCCCGATCTGGCAGCAGAGGTCACCCTGCAGCCGATCCGGCGCTACGGCTTTGACGCGGCGATCCTGTTTGCCGACATCCTGTTGGTGCCGCAGGCGCTGGGGGCGGATCTGTGGTTCGTGACCGGCGAAGGCCCGCGGCTGTCGACCATCACGACCGAGGCGGATTTTGCCAAGCTGGGCCCGGTTGCCGACATCCATGAGACCCTGAACCCGGTCTACGAGACCGTGCGCATCCTGTCGCGCGAGCTGCCGCGCGAGACCACGCTGATCGGCTTTGCCGGGGCGCCTTGGACGGTGGCGACCTATATGATCGCGGGCCGTGGCACGCCGGATCAGGGACCGGCCCATGGCTTGCGCGAGGAAAACACCGCCCTCTTCGAAGCACTTCTGGCGCGCATCACCGAGGCGACAATTGAATACCTGTCCTGTCAGATTGAGGCCGGGGCCGAGGTGGTCAAGATCTTTGACAGCTGGGCCGGTTCGCTGAAGGGCGCGGCGTTTGAGAAATACGCGCTGGAACCCTGTCGCCAGATCACCGCGGCGCTGAAGGCGCGTCATCCGGATATTCCCGTCATTGGCTTCCCGCGCGAGGCGGGCGAGAAGTACGTGGGGTTTGCAAAGGCAACCGGCATTGACTGTGTTGCGCTGGACAACTCGGTCGATCCGGATTGGGCCGCGGCGCATGTGCAGGTCGATGGCTGCGTACAGGGCAATCTGGCGTCGCGCCATATGGTCACGGGCGGCCAGGATCTGGTGGAGGACACCCGCCGCATCGTCGCGGCCTTCAAGAACGGGCCGCATATCTTCAACCTGGGTCATGGTATCACGCCCGATGCCAACCCGGATAACGTGCAGCTGATGATCGACACGGTGCGCGAGGGCTGATACCAGCGCTTCGTCTGACCAAACCTGCCCGGCCTTGTGCCGGGCGGCGGTTTCGGGCATCAGCGGTGCGATTGGGCTGCTAGCGAGGATATGGCCATGGATTACGGAAAATCTGGAGCGCCCAAGAAGGGCAGTAACAAGCCCCGGCACTCTGAACATAACGCCAAGGGATCCGGCAAGAACCCCTATGACAAGCAGGCCGACAAGTCCGCGCTGCTGAAGCGCATGAAGGCCGCCGCCGACAAGGCCAAGAAGGCAGACTGAGCGCCACCCGCCAGCCATTTGTCAGTCGCCATTCACAAGGCCCAGTTCCGTCAGGATACCCTCCCGGTGCTGGCCGCGCTTTGGGATTTCGGGCGGCGTCCAGGCGGGCTGGTCGGAAAACCGCGGCGCGGGGGCCGCTTGAAGTACGCCCTCGGGCGCGGCCCAGCTGCCGCGTGCGTTCATCGGATGGTCCATCGCTTCTTCGGGGTTCAGCACCGGGGCGACGCAGGCGTCGGAGCCATCAAACAGCTCCGCCCAGTGATCGCGCGGCTGGCTGGCAAAGATCCCGGCAAGCCGCGCCGTCAGCACTGGCCATTGGGCCCGGTCGAACTGCTGTTGAAAAGCTGCATCCTCTGCCAGCTCCAGTTTTTCCAGAAACAGTGCATAGAACTTCGGCTCCAGGCATTGCACGCTGACATGCCCGCCATCGGCGCAGGCATATGTGCGGCTCCAATGCGGGCCGTCCAGCAAATTCGCGCCGCGGGTGACGCCAAAATTCCCGGCTTGTCGGATGCTCATCAAAAGGTTCATCATATGCGCCGATCCGTCATAGATCGCCGCGTCGACCACGCAGCCTTCGCCAGTGGAGCGGGCTTTCAGCACCCCTGCCAGCATGCCGGCCACCAGATACATCGCGCCGCCGCCGATGTCGCCCACCAGCGTGGCGGGGGGTAACGGCGCATCGCCGGGGGCTGACGCATACCACAGCGCGCCGGACAAGGAGATGTAATTGAGGTCATGCCCCGCCGCGTGGGCCAGCGGGCTGTCCTGACCCCAGCCCGTCATGCGACCATAGACCAGCGCAGGGTTCACGGCGTGGCATTCGGTCGGGCCAAGGCCCAGCCGTTCCATCACGCCGGGGCGAAATCCCTCGATCAACCCATGCGCGGTTTCGGCGAGTTTCAGAAAGATCTCCGCGTCGCCAGGATCCTTCAGGTCCAGCGTGATCGACCGTTTGCCGCGATCGAGCAGCGAGCGTTCGGACATGCCCGGCGTGGGGTTGGGACCGGGGCGGTGCACGCAAATTACCTCGGCACCGAGATCGGCCAGTGTCATCGCGGCAAAGGGGGCCGGGCCCAGGGCTTCGACCTCAAGAATGCGAATCCCGTGCAGCATGTGTTCCCCCTTTGCCTGCCGTCCTGCGTCGCCAGCTTGCGGCAGCTCAGCCGCTGCGGGCAAGCTGTTGGCGGAACTTTCGTGGCGGCACACCGGTGCCCTTGGCGAAAAAGCGGCTGAAGTGGGCCGGGTCGGAGAAGCCCAGCTCATAGCCGATCTGGGCGGCACTGAGAGTGGTGTAGATCAACAGCCGCCGCGCCTCGCGCAGGGTGCGGGCGCGGATCAGCGCCGAGGCGGGTTGGCCGGTGGCCTGATGGGCAAGGCGGTTCAGGTGGGTGGCAGAGACCGCCAGCTGTCGGGCGTAATCGGCCAGCGGCAACCGCTGGCGAAAGCTGTCCTCGACGAGGGCTTCGAATCGAGCAAACAGCGGGCTTGCCTGCTGTGCGCCGGTGCTCGGTTGTGCGGTGGCGATGGCGCGGGCCGCCAGCGCGGTTGTCGCCAGTGCCAGCCCCCGCAGCATCTGCGCCCGCCCGAAGTCGCGGCGGCGGTGTTCGGCATGGAGCTGCCGGGCCAGCGGTTCCATCGCCTCTGGCAGCGGCAACACCGCGGGCTGATCCAGCGGCGCCTGAACCCCCTGCGCGGCGGTTAAGCCCTGGTCCAGCAGGTCGGATGTCAGCGTCAGCACCCAGCCGTTGGTGTCATTGGCGAACCGGAACCCATGCACGGCCCCGCGTGGCACGTTGATCAGGCAGGGGGCGGTCAGAGGATGGGTGTTTGCGTCAATATCGGCACGGCCGCCACCGTGGGTCAGCAGCAGCAGCTGGTGCAGCCGGTCGTGGCGGTGTGGGGACAGATGCCAGTCGTGCAACGCAGAGCGGGCGCGGATCGTCTCCACATGCAGCTCATCTTCCAGTTCGGCGGTTTCGCCAAACAGGTGGTAGCTGCTGATGCTGGAGGTGGAGGGCATGTTCGAAATGTACAAGAACTGGCGCAGTTGGTCCATTCGCAATCCTGCAATCCAGGTGCATAATTTGCGTCAATGTATGCCCGGCACCACCGTTGCCGGGCCGGATGGGAGACGCACATGACCAGCCATCAGACCCAGATCGTCATCATTGGGGGCGGACCGTCGGGGCTGCTGCTGTCACAGCTGTTGCACCGCAAGGGGATCGCCTCGCTTGTGCTGGAGCGGCGCAGTCGGGCGCATGTGCTGGGCCGGATCCGCGCCGGGGTGCTGGAACAGGGCTTTGTGGCGCTGATGCGCGAGGCCGGCTGCGGTGCCCGCATGGACCGTGAAGGCGAGATCCACCACGGTTTCCATATCGCGCACCAGGGGCGGCTGGACCGGATTGACCTGGCGTCCGCAAGCGATGGCGCGGCGGTGATGGTCTATGGTCAGACCGAGGTGACCCGCGACCTATATGCGGCACGCGATGAGATGGGCGGGCAGGTGATCCATGGGGTGGAGGACGTGCGGCTGCACGGGCTGAAGGACGCCCGGCCACATGTCACCTGGCAGCAGGACGGCGCGGCGCATCGCGCTGACTGCGATTTTATCGTCGGGGCTGACGGGTTCCATGGGGTCAGCCGCAAATCCATCCCGGCCGATGTGCTGACGGAATATGAGAAGGTCTATCCCTTCGGCTGGCTTGGTGTCCTGTCGCAGACGCCACCGGTGTCGGAGGAGCTGATTTATGCCCGCCACCGGCGCGGCTTTGCCCTGTGTTCGCAGCGCAGTCGCGTGCTGAGCCGCTATTACATCCAGGTGCCGCTGAGCGACCGGGCCGAGGACTGGAGCGATGACGCCTTCTGGGCCGAACTGAAGCGCCGCCTGCCGGAGGAGGTGGCCGCTGGGCTGCAGACCGGGCCGTCGATCGAGAAATCCATCGCGCCGCTGCGCAGCTTTGTGGCGGAGCCGATGCGCTATGGCGCGTTGTTTCTGGCGGGGGACGCCGCCCATATCGTCCCGCCCACCGGGGCCAAGGGGCTGAACCTGGCGGCTTCAGATATTTATTATCTTTATCACGGTTTCCAGGACCACTACCTGAAGGGCGACATCACCGGGCTGGACAGCTATTCCGAAAAGGCGTTGGCGCGGGTCTGGAAGGCGGAGCGGTTCAGCTGGTGGATGACCAACCTGCTGCATAGCGCGCCGAACCGCGATGAAACCGACCTGCGGCTGCAGCAGGCGGATCTGGACTATCTGTTCTCTTCGCGGGCGGCACAGGCCTCGCTGGCGGAGAATTACGTGGGGCTGCCGTATTGACGTGAAAGCCGGCTGTAAGGGCGGCGCTCCCGCGCCTGCGCCCCGCATCGCAGATGCACGCCAAAGCCTTGGGCCGGGCACCGCGCTGGCGCGCGCTGCCCAACAGCGTGTGGAGAACCGGTGCGGAACGCACACGGCAGCGCGCATGGCGCGCTGCCGGGCCCAACGCGGCCCAAGGCGCGGCGTCAGCCGACCGCCCGGGCCGGGGCGGGAGCGCCCCAGGCCACGGTCAGTTTGCTGCGGCTGCCGCGGGGGGCTTCGGCCAGATCGACCAGCGCCGCGCCAAAGTCAGCGAAGGAAATCTGCGCGTTGCCGTCCTCATCCACCACCAGCGTGTCGGTTCCGAACCGGTAGCTGCCCGTGGCTGGACCGTCGATCAGCATCGCAGGTGGGCGCAGGCAGCTCCAGTCCGCGCCCGTGGAGGCGTCCAGCAGGGCGTCCTGCTCGGCGCAGGCCTCGGCAATCGGGCGAACGCTGTCAGGCAGGAAGCCCGGCGCCGACAGCACCGTATGGCCGCTGCCATCGGCCAGTTTCAGCGTCGCGGCACCGCCGGTGACCAAAACAGGAATGCCCGCCTGCTGCGCCGCCGCGAGTGCCGCACGGGTCAGCGCCACCAGATCGGTCTCGCGGCCCGCTGGCGGGCGCAACGCGCTGAGGATCAGATCGTGCCCCCGCGCCGCCGCCGCCGCGGACTGTGGATCAGCCAGCAGGTCCAGTGGATAAGGTGTGACCAGCGGGCTGATCGCCCCCAGTGCCTGCGGCCTGCGCGCCACCGCGGTGACCTGGTGTCCGCGTGCCACCGCCGCCCGCAGCGCCGCACCGCCGACATCGCCTGTGGCGCCAAGAATGAGGATCTTCATTGCGTGCTTCCTTTCAGTTATCTTGATGTCGAGATAGTAGTCTTAAATCTTGATGTCAAGATAAATCTCCAGGTGACTTCCCCCGGCGATATCCGTTCGATGCAACGGATGTCTTGGCAGGCGGCTGTCTGACCGCTAGGTCTGGACGTCAACGAGATCACGCCAGGGAGGCACCCCATGCAGATGACAGATCAGAAGGAAATCGCCGCCGATCCTGCCACGGTCTACGCCGCGCTTCTGGATCCGAAGGTCCTGAGAGCCTGCGTGCCCGGCGCGCAGGAGGTGAGCGGCACGCCCGATGAGGGCTTCGAGGCCAAGGTCACCCAAAAGGTCGGTCCGGTGAAAGCCACCTTTACGGGACAGGTCACCCTGTCCGACCTGGTGCCGGGAGAGCGGCTGACCATCACCGGCGAAGGCAAGGGCGGTGCAGCTGGCTTTGCCAAGGGGGGCGCCTTGGTGACACTGGCACCTTCGGACACAGGCACACTCTTGTCCTATGACGTCGAGGCCAAGGTGGGCGGCAAGCTGGCGCAGCTGGGCAGCCGCATCATCGACGGCTTTGCCAAGAAGATGGCGGACCAGTTCTTTGCCAACCTTCAGTCCCACCTGGCACCGGAGGGCGCGGCGGGCGCAGCCGATGATGCCGCCGAAACAGCACAGGATTCCGGCGCCGAGGGCGCGGAGAAGAAGAGCTGGTTCAACAAGGTCACGGGCCGCAGCTGACCCGCGCCGAACTCCGCATGGGCGCACAGGGCTATATGCGGGGCGAAGGGCTGGCAGATGCGGCACGGTCCCGCTAGGGTGGCCGGGATTTGAGCACATACCGGAGGCATCATGGCAGCCATCCTGTCCATCCGCGACCTGCGCAAGGTCTATGACGGCGGATTCGAGGCGCTGAAAGGCGTTTCTCTGGATATCGAAGAGGGTGAAATCCTGGCTCTGCTGGGTCCCAATGGCGCGGGCAAGACCACGCTGATTTCCACCATTTGCGGCATCACCACCGCGACCTCCGGCCATGTCAGCGTCGGCGGCCATGACAATGTCACCGCGTTTCGCGCAGCGCGGTCGCTGATCGGGCTGGTGCCGCAGGAAATCACCCTGGAACCCTTTGCCAAGGTGCTGGACACGGTAACCTTCTCGCGTGGTCTGTTTGGCAAACCGTCTGACCCGGCGCGGATAGAGGCGGTGCTGCGCAAGCTGTCGCTTTGGGATAAGCGCGAGGCCAAGATCATGGAGCTGTCGGGCGGCATGAAACGCCGGGTGCTGATCGCCAAGGCGTTGGCGCATGATCCGCGCATCCTGTTCCTGGACGAACCCACCGCGGGCGTCGATGTGGAGCTGCGCAAGGATATGTGGGAGATCGTCGCCGAGCTGAAAGCGGATGGTGTCACCATCATCCTGACCACCCATTACATCGAGGAGGCCGAGGCCATTGCCGATCGCGTCGGCGTCATCACCGGCGGTGAGCTGCTGCTGGTTGAGGCCAAGGAACAGCTGATGGCGCGGATGGGTCAGAAGCAGCTGGAGGTGCAGCTGACGGCGCCAGTCACGGCTATCCCCGAGTCGCTGTCGCCGCATGGGCTGGAGCTGGTGAATGGCGGCTGCGGGCTTCTGTACACCTATGACACGCGGGCCGAACGCACCGGTATCACCACGCTGTTGAACGACGTGGCCGAGGCCGGGCTGGTGCTGGCGGATGTGCAGACACGGGAATCCAGCCTCGAAGATATCTTTGTCGGCCTTGTTGCGCGCAATGGCGCTGGCAGCGGCGGCGGTGGCGCGGCGAATTCGGGAGATGCAGCATGAACTGGACGGCGGTTGCCACCATCTACAAGGCGGAAATGGCGCGGTTCTGGCGCACCTTCCTGCAAAGCTTCATCTCGCCGGTGCTGTCGACCTCGCTGTATTTCGTGGTTTTCGGCAGCGCCATCGGCAGCCGCATTCAGGAGGTCGACGGGGTCGAATACGGCGCCTTCATCGTGCCCGGTCTGATCATGCTGTCGGTGATCACCCAAAGCATTTCCAACGCGTCCTTCGGGATCTATTTTCCGAAATTCATCGGCAACATCTATGAGATCCTTTCGGCTCCGATCAACTTTCTCGAGGTGGTGGCGGGCTTTGTCGGCGCGGCGGCAACCAAGTCGCTGTTCATTGGGACGGTGATCCTATGTACGGCCTCGCTGTTTGTGGATCTGAACATCCAGCATCCCTTTGCGATGGTGGCCTTCTTGGTGCTGACCTGCCTCAGCTTTGCGCTGATGGGCTTCATTATCGGTATTTGGGCCGGCAATTTCGAGCAATTGCAGCTGGTGCCGCTGCTGGTGGTCACGCCGCTGGTGTTCTTGGGTGGCTCTTTCTATTCGATCTCGATGCTGCCGCCGGTGTGGCAAACCATCACCCTGTTCAACCCGGTGGTTTACCTGGTGTCGGGCTTTCGCTGGGCGTTCTTTGGCCAGGCAGACGTGCCGGTGTTGCTGAGCCTCTGCGCAATCGGCGGCTTTACGTTGGCCTGCGTGGGCGTCATTTGGTGGATCTTCAAGACCGGCTGGCGCATCCGCGCCTGAGCCCTGAGCCCTGAGCCCTGAGCCCTGAGCGCCGCGGGGGCTCCCGCCTGCGCCGAGGGCCTGGCGGCCGCCGTCGCAGTTGGGCCCGGCACGCTGCGCGTGCCACGCCGCGCTGATGCGCGGCGCCCGGCCCAACGGGAAGGCAGCCGCTTTGGCGGCTGACCTGACGGGCGGGAGCCTTCCCCTTGACCTCTCGCGCAGAAGTTCACAGGTCGCACGGCAGCGTTGCAATTTTACCCACGATCGTGTGGTTTTTGCATTTCACGGCAATTCCCCTTGCGGCGCATCTTGTTTCACCCCGGACGGGTCTCTACATCGGCGCCATGAGCATTCGCCTGCCTTTCCTGAACAAGCAGCCGCTGGTCGCCGTCGTGCGGCTGAATGGGGCCATCGGCATGACCGGCCGCGGCTCGCTCAGCGACACCGCGCTGGCGCCGGTACTGGAACGTGCCTTTCGCAAGGGCAAGCCTGCCGCGGTGGCGCTGGAGATCAATTCGCCCGGCGGCTCGCCGGTGCAAAGCTCGCTGATCGGTGCCCGCATCCGCAGTCTTGCCGCGGAGATGAAGATCCCGGTCTATGCCTTTGTCGAGGACGTTGCCGCCTCCGGCGGATACTGGCTGGCGGCGGCGGCGGATGAGATCTGGGCCGATGCCAGCTCCGTGGTGGGATCCGTCGGGGTGATCTCGGCCGGGTTTGGCGCCCATGTTCTGCTGGCCCGCCAGGGGGTGGAGCGGCGGGTCTATACCGCGGGCGAGAGCAAATCCATGCTGGATCCGTTCCGCCCGGAAAACCCCGAGGACGTCCAGCGCCTCAAGGTCATCCTCAACGACATCCACGCCAATTTCATCGACCATGTCACCACACGGCGCGGCCCCAAACTGGCGACAGATCAGGACTTGTTCTCCGGCGAGATCTGGTTGGCGCGTCGGGCCGCCGAGCTGGGGCTGATCGACGGTATCGGCCATTTGAAGCCTAAAATGCAGGAACGGTTCGGCAAGAAGGTCCGGTTCCGCCGCTATGGGATCAAGAAGCCGCTGCTCAGCCGCTTTGGCGTTCAGATTGCCCAGGACGCGCTGGCCGGGATCGAGGAGCGCGCCGAGTTCGCGCGTTTCGGGCTCTGACGTGCTGTTCAAGATCGTAGCAATCTTCCTGGCCGTGATGGCTGTGCTTGCAATGTTCGGCAAGCTGCGCTTTCCGGGCCAGAAACACATCAATTCAAGGCGCTGCCCGTCCTGTGGCCGTTTCAAGATCGGCAGGGGCACCTGCGCCTGCAAGAACGGAGGGTCTGGCACATGATGCCATGGCTGTATTCGGCCCTGGGGCTGGTGATTTTGCTGCTGGCTGGCGATGCGCTGGTGCGCGGCGCGGTGAACCTCAGCCTGCGGCTGGGCGTGCCTGCGCTGATCGTCAGCCTGACGATCGTGGCCTTCGGCACCTCGGCGCCGGAGCTGCTGATCGCCATCAAGGCGGTGAGCAACAATGCCGACGGCATCGCGCTGGGCAATGTGGTGGGGTCCAACACCGCCAACATCCTGTTGGTGCTGGGCATTCCGGCCTTGATGCGGGCGCTGCACACCAGCGAATGCAGCACGCGCAAGAACTATGTCTTCATGCTGCTGGCCTCGGTTCTGTTCATCGGCCTGGCCTTCTTTGGCACCTTTACCATCTGGTCCGGCCTGATCCTTCTGGCGGCGCTGTCGGTGGTGTTGGGTATCGCCTTTCGCGAGGCGCGCAACCACCGTCGCAATGGCAAGGCCGCACAGGCGGAGCTGGAGGAGATCGAGGAAGCCGACCCGGACATGCCGTATTGGCGGGTGGGGCTCTACTTGCTGCTTGGCCTCGTCGGTCTGCCACTGGGGGCGGATCTGCTGGTCGACAACGCCACCATCATCGCCCGCACCTATGGCATCAGCGAGACCGTGATCGGGCTGACTCTGGTGGCCGTCGGCACCTCGCTGCCGGAGCTGGCCACCACGGTGATGGCGGCCCTGCGGCGGCAGGCGGATGTGGCGCTGGGCAATGTGATCGGCTCTAACATGTTCAACCTTTTGGCCATTGTCGGTCTGGCCACGTTTATCGGGCCGATCTCGGTCGATCCGGAGTTCCTGCGCTTTGACCTGTGGGTCATGCTGGCATCCTCGCTGCTGCTGATTCCGTTCGTGTTCTTCAAGCAGGACATTACCCGCGCCTGGGGCATCGGCCTCACGGCGCTCTATCTGGCGTATCTTGCGGTGCTGCTCTAACGTCCGGAGCCAAAGGAGCAGTGGCACCCGGGTGCCGCTGACGCCAGTTTGCAACGGCACGAGGGAGACAGCGATGCGGGCATTGGTGACCGGAGCGGGCAGGCGGCTGGGCCGCGCCATGGCGCTGGAGCTCGCCCGCAGCGGACATGCGGTTGCCGTGCATTATGGTAGCTCGGCCGCGGCGGCGGCAGAGGTGGTGGCGGAAATCATCAGTCATGGTGGGCAGGCGGTCGCCTTGCAGGCCGACCTGCTGCAAGAGGCGCAGTGCCAGTCATTGCTGCCCCGCGCCGCTGAGGCGCTGGAAGGGCCGATCACCTGCCTGGTGAACAATGCCTCAGTGTTTGAACGTGACACGCTGGCCAGCGCCACCCGTGACAGCTGGGAGCGCCACATGGGCAGCAACCTGCGCGCGCCCTTCGTGCTGCTACAGGCGATGGCGGCGCAACAGGGCCTGCCGCAGCAGCGCGACCGCGACGCAGAGCCGCTGGCCTGGGGGCTGGCGGTCAACATGATTGACCAGCGGGTTCACAAGCTGACTCCGGACTTCATGTCTTACACGCTTGCCAAGTCAGCGCTGTGGACGCTGACCCGCACAGCCGCGCAGGCGCTGGCACCCTGGATCCGGGTTAATGCAATCGGACCGGGACCGACGTTGCGCGGTGCGCAGCAAAGTGCCGAGCAGTTTGAGCGCCAACGCGCGGCCACCATTCTCCAGCGTGGTGCGGCCGCCGAAGATGTTACAGCGGCGCTGTCCTATCTATTGCGTGCGCGGGCGGTAACCGGCCAGATGATCTGCCCCGACGGCGGCCAGCACCTGGCTTGGCGGACGCCCGACTGCGATGGCCTGGAGTAGCTCGACGGCCCCACAGGGCCGCAGTTGGACGGCGCAGCTGGGAAAGTTGTGCACCGCTCGGGGTGCCGTCACGGAAGCGTTACAAAATCCCCTTTGTTTTCATAACCTTGACAGGGGTGCCAGAAAGTTTCTTTTGTTATCAGCGGCTTGACATATTGCCCAATTTTTAGGCGTTTGCCCGGGATGTCGTTAAAATAGGAAGAAATGCCAGATAGCCCAAAGTTATCTCCGTAGTTATCCACAAGTTGCGTGGATTACCTCTCTCTTGAACCTGACTTGCAAACATTGCAGCCGCGGGCCGGGAATCATATGTCTTGGCGCATGACTGATCTGCCCACCGATACAGCCCAGGATTCGCCCGCCCCCCAGCCGCGCAGCGGCTATGCGGTGATCCAGGGCTACCTGAAAACCCTGGACGCTTCGCCGGGCGTCTACCGGATGCTGGATGCGGACAGCCGCGTGCTGTATGTGGGCAAGGCGCGCAACCTACGGGCGCGGGTGTCGAACTATGCCCGACCCGGCAACAGCCCCCGGATTGAGCGCATGATCGCGCTCACCACCTCGATGATGTTCCTGACCACGCGAACGGAAACCGAGGCGCTGCTGCTGGAGCAGAACCTGATCAAGCAGCTGAAGCCCAAGTACAACGTGCTTTTGCGCGATGACAAAAGCTTTCCCAATATCCTGGTGGCCAAGGATCATGATTTTCCGCAGCTGAAAAAGCACCGCGGTGCGCGTAAGCAGAAAGGCAGCTACTTTGGCCCCTTCGCCAGCGCGGGCGCGGTGAACCGGACGCTGAACCAGCTGCAAAAGGCGTTCCTTCTGCGCAACTGCTCGGATTCGATGTTCGAGAGCCGCACCCGGCCCTGTCTGCAATACCAGATCAAGCGCTGTTCGGCGCCCTGCACCGGACTGATCTCGGAAGTGGATTACGCGGCCAGCGTGCGCGATGCCGAACGGTTCCTGTCGGGCCGCTCCACCAAGATCCAGGAGGAACTGGCAGCGCAGATGATGGCAGCTTCTGAGGCGATGGAGTTCGAGCGCGCCGCGGCCCTGCGCGATCGCATCAAGGCCCTGACCCAGGTGCAGTCCAGCCAGGGCATTAACCCGCGCGGCGTCGCCGAGGCCGATGTGATCGGCCTGCATATGGAGGGCGGCCAGGCCTGCGTGCAGGTGTTCTTCATCCGCGCCAACCAGAACTGGGGCAACCAGGATTTCTACCCGCGGGTGGACGCTGATATCAGCCCGGCAGAGGTCATGGAGGCCTTCCTCGGCCAGTTCTATGGCAACAAGGAGCCGCCGCGGCAGCTGATCCTTTCCGACGCGATCGAAAATGCCGACCTGATGGAGGCGGCGCTGGAGGAGAAGGCGGGCCGCAAGGTGGAGCTGCTGGTGCCCCAGCGTGGCGAAAAGACCGAACTGGTGGCCTTTGCCGTGCGCAATGCCCGTGAAAGCCTAGCCCGCCGCATGGCCGAGAGCGCAACGCAAGCCAAGCTGCTGCGCGGGCTGGCCGAGGCCTTTGAACTGGACGGCCCTCCGCAGCGGATCGAAGTCTACGACAACTCCCACATTCAGGGCACCAATGCGGTGGGCGGCATGATCGTCATGGGCCCGGAGGGTTTCATGAAGAACGCCTACCGCAAGTTCAACATCCGCGGTGACGATCTGGTGCCAGGGGATGACTTCGGCATGATGAAAGAGGTTCTGAACCGGCGTTTCTCGCGCCTGCTGAAAGAAGACCCAGACCGCGACAAGGGGCTGTGGCCGGATCTTTTGCTGATCGACGGCGGCGCCGGGCAGGTCTCTGCGGTGGCCGAAATCATGGCAGAACACGGCGTGCAGGATATCCCGATGGTCGGCGTGGCCAAGGGCGTCGACCGCGATCACGGCAAGGAGGAATTCCACCGCCCCGGCCAACGCCCCTTTGCCCTGCAACGCAATGACCCGGTGCTGTATTTCGTCCAGAGGATGCGGGACGAGGCGCACCGCTTCGCGATCGGCACCCACCGCGCCAAGCGCGCCAAGGCGGTCAGCGCGACCCCGCTGGACGAGGTGCCGGGCGTCGGCGCGTCCCGCAAGCGGGCGCTCTTGGCGCATTTTGGCAGCGCCAAGGCGGTCAGCCGCGCCAACCTCGCGGACCTGAAGGCGGTCGAGGGCATCTCGGCCGCGCTGGCCGAGCGTATCTACGACCACTTCCACGCCAGCAGCTGAGATCCCGATGCTGAATGCCGCAGGACCCGGAGCTTCTTCTGGCGATAAATATCCCCGCCGGAGGCATTTGCCCCGCAAGGGGCGGATTTTTCTTCCCATCCGCTTTCCACTTTCTAATCAGCCGGATAATGTGCGCCTATGAAATGGACCCTGCCGAACATACTCACCCTGATGCGCCTGCTTGCGGCGCCCGGCCTTGCGGTGATGTTCCTCTACTTCTCGCGCCCTTACGCCGACTGGTTCGCGCTCTTGCTGTTCATCACGGCGGCGGTAACCGACTGGTTCGACGGCTACCTGGCGCGGGCCTGGAAGCAGGAAACCAAGATCGGCGCGATGCTGGACCCGATTGCAGACAAGGCGATGGTGGTGATCGCGCTGATGATCATCGTCGGGTATGCCGCCGAACACTGGACCCCCTGGCTGGTGCTGCCCGCAACCGTGATCCTGTTTCGCGAGGTTTTTGTCTCGGGCCTGCGCGAATACCTCGGCGACACCGCAGGGACGCTGAAGGTCACCAAACTGGCCAAGTGGAAGACCACCGCCCAGATGGTGGCCATCGCGACGCTGTTCTCGCAGGGCATTTTTGAGCACTACCTGGTGATGTCGTCCTTCGGCATGGACGATCACATCTACAGCCAAGTCATCGCCGGCGAGTTGGAGGACCTGTTCGGCCTGCGCTGGAAGGAGGCCGGGGTGTTCTGGACCGGGCGCATCGGTCTGTGGCTGCTGTGGATTGCCGCCGGGCTGACGATCATCACCGGTGCCGATTACCTGCGCAAGGCGATGCCGCATCTGAAGGAGGCGCATTGATGGACATCCTTTATTTCGCCTGGGTGCGCGAGCGCATCGGGGTTCCGCGCGAGCAGGTGGATAGTTCGGCCGCAACGGTGGCCGACCTGGTGGCCGAACTCAGCGCCCGCGAGGCGCGTTATGCCGCTGCCTTTGCCGATCAGTCGGCGCTGCGTGTGGCGCTGGACCAGGAGTTGTCGGATTTCGATGCGCCGCTCAAAGGCGTGCGTGAGGTGGCGTTCTTTCCGCCGATGACGGGCGGCTGACGCGATGCGGATTGCGGTTCAGGAGGCTCCGTTTGAGCTGGGGTCGGAAAGCGATGCCTTTGCTGCGGGCGTGCCGGGCGCAGGCGCGGTGGTGACCTTCACCGGCGTGGTGCGCGATGCCGATCAGGGTGGCCTTGTGGCGATGGAGATCGAGCACTACCCCGGCATGACCGAAAAGGCGCTGACCGCCATCGCCGAGGACGCCATGCGCCGCTGGTCGCTGGTGGATGCGCTGGTGATCCATCGTCACGGACGTCTGGCGCCGGGAGAGCGGATCATGATGGTTGCCACCGCCGCGCGTCACCGCAACGATGCTTTTGAGGCGGCACAATACCTGATGGACTACCTCAAATCCCGCGCGCCCTTCTGGAAGAAGGAAATCCTGTCCGGGGGCGGCGCCGACTGGGTCGAAGCCAAAGACGCCGACGAGGCCGCGCTGAAGCGCTGGTAAGTCGCCGGCCAGGGCGGCCGCTCCCGCCAGTTGATCGATCATCAAAGATGATCTCCGCCTGTTGGGCCCGGCGCCGCGCTGCGCGCGGCGTCTATGTCCGATTGCTTCTGTTGAGCAGGGGCGAGAAGGCTCGGACGGACCGCGTCGCTCATTCGGACTCAATACGACACGAACAATCGAGTGCTGGATCGGGTGCCGTTCAGCGCAGAGCACATCAGGGCCAGGTTGCCTCGGGAGGCCTGCGGTGCCCCTGACCCGGGTTGGTGCGTTGCGACACGCTGGGGTCTCAATTCTGCCCGCGCCGTGCGTCAGCACGGCGCCCGGTCCAAGGCTGCTCACCCTGTGCTGGCAGGGCCAGCGCGGGGTGCAGGCGCGGGAGAGCCCGGTCTGCGATAGCGCTACTGCGGCAGTTGGGCGCGCAGCTCTTCGGCCTCGCGGCGGGCCTCACGCAGACCGTCCATGGCGGCGCGCAGCTCTGCCTCCGTCTGGGTCAGCTGGTTGGTCAGCTCGGCCTCGCGCTGTTGCAGGTAGGTGATCGCCTGGTCGCGGGTCTCTTCAGCCTCGTGCAGTTCCTGACTCATCCGGTCCAGATCCGCCACGTCGCTTTGTCGCACCCGCGTAAAGCGATGCACCAGCCAGTTGGCAAACCAGCCGAGCGCAAAGGCGACGAACAGGATGATCGCGGTGGTGATGATGAACTCTGTTCTGTTCATTACTCTGAGGTCTCCTGTGCGTCTTCGCTTGTGCCGCTGTCCGCACCGTCAGCAGCATCCGAACCGGTCTCCGCATCCTTCGCCGCATCCTGCGCGCCTGCAGGTTCGATCAATCTGAATTCGATGCGACGGTTGGCCTCGCGGCCCTCTTCGGTGCCATTATCGGCAATCGGGGTGCTTTCGCCATAGCCCTTGGCCGTGAAGGTCGAGGTGACGATGCGCCGCGCGCGCAGCTCATTCAGCACCGATTGTGCCCGCGCCTGGCTGAGGCTCTGGTTCATCGATTCGCGGCCCTGGCTGTCGGTGTGCCCCTGAATTTCCAGCCGCACCGGGCCGCAGCGGGCCAGGACCTCTGCGATCTTGTCCATCGTGTTTGCACTGTCCGAGGCAATGGTGGCCGAGCCGGGTTCAAAGGTGATCTTGGTCTCGCTTTGGGCGCTGGCGAGCTGGGCCTCGCAGAGTTCCGGCGGAATCGGCTGGTCCTTGGGCGCCGGTGGCTCTTCGTAGGTGATGTCGAGCCCGTAGGTTTCCGCCTCGCCCAGCTTGGCCGAGAGGAACCGGGCGATCTCCGCCGGGGCATCCTTGCGATAGCTCATGCCGCGCAGTTCCAGGTTCTCCGGTGTTACGGTGACCGCACCACGCTGCAGGTAGGACAGCGCCTCGATCCCGGCCAGCACCCGCACCGGCCAGTCGGCGGGCAGATCCGCCACCACCCGCGCTGCGCTGTGCACATTTCCAGAGCCGAAGCGCGCCTTGGCATAGCTGTCGGCAACCTCGCGCAGGGCGGCGTCGGACAGGCGGCCGCGCAGCTGCACCTGGCCCTCGGGGCTGAGGGTGGCGGTGAATTCGGGCACCCCGTCCGCATCCTGCGCTTCGGGAACCGGCAAAACCGCATGCAACGCAAAGACGCGGGGCAGGGCGCTTTCCAGCTCCCCCACCACATGGTCGAACCGGGCGTTGGGGGTGCCCTCGGCGGCGGCCAGGGTGATGTCGGCATTGGCGATGGTGACCGACCCCGCGCCCAGTTCCGCGAGAGCGGCAATGCTCAACTCCGCGGCGCGGGCCCAGTTGGGCGAGGGCACGCCCATGCCGATCACGCAATCGGCGCTGCCGGTCAGACCTGCCTTTCGCGCCGCGGCCAGGATGCGATCGCGGCTGGCTTCGCTCTCGGCAGAACAGGCATTGAAGCTGGCACCCTCTTCGTCGAGCAGAAACCGCAGGGTGAAAGGGGTGATGACGGGGCGCGGCGCTGCGATGTCCAGGGCCAGCCGCAGACCGGCCGGCGCCTTGCGCCCCAGCTGCTCTTCCAGCCGCGCCTTGGCTTCTTCGCTGCCAGAGATTGCGGTGATCGACACTTCGCCCGCCGCGACTGAGATCTTGGCCCGCGGCAACAGCTTCAGGGCCTCCACCGCGTAGTCCATCGCCTGGGTCCAGCCCTCGGGGGTGTCGTATTTGGCAACCTCCAGCAGGTCGGCAACACTGTCCGCGCCCGCCAGCTCCACCAGTTCTTCGACCAACGTGCTGCGGCCGGAGCCCGCCGGGATCAACCCGATGATCGAGATGCCGCCATCATTGCGCAAAATCTCTGCCGAGAACCGCGGCGGTGCCAGGCCATCTGCGGGCGGCACCTCCATCCCGTCGAGGATGCGGGCGGCATCCACCACCGTGCCGACCGTGGATTTCACCGAGAACCGTGTGGCCTCATCCGGGGCCGTGCCCTCAAGCAGCACCCGAAGCCCGTCCGCCGTGACCTCGGCCCAGGTGTATCCGCGCGCGTCCAGCGCCCGCCGCACCTCGGTTTCAGTGCCGCGCTCGACCGCGGTCACCGCAAATCCGGCGGCAACGAGGCTCAGCCCCGCAGCAGACACAAAGGCAAGGGCCGGGATGAACAGCTTAGACAGGCGCATATGGCAATAGCTTTCCAGTTTGCGTTGAACGCTCATACCGCGCGGGCGGCTGGGGTTCAATCATGCGAACATGGCGATGGTGAAGAAGATAAGCGGAATCAGGCCGGTATCTCGGTTGAGCCGGAACAGTTGCAGCAGCCGTGGGTTGTTCTCGGCATCGAAAATGCGCAGCTGCCAGGTCATGTGCCAGCCCATTGCCCACGGGCCCGCCAGCGCCAGCACCAACGCCAGTACAGAGGCGCGGTCCTGCATCGCAAGGATCACGGCCAGCGCCATCAGGCAGACAAAGGCGGTGATGAAGCGGCGCAACCACTTGGGGGTGTCGGTGCCAAACAGCCGGGCGGTGGATTTCACACCGATCAGCGCGTCATCTTCGGTGTCCTGATGGGCGTAGATGGTGTCGTAGAACAGCGTCCAGGCGATCCCCGCCAGATAAAGCAGCACCGGCGGCCAGCCCAGCGTGCCCGTGTGCGCCACCCAGGCCAGCATCGCCCCCCAGTTGAACGCCAGCCCCAGAAAGATCTGCGGCCACCAGGTGAAGCGCTTGGCAAAAGGGTAGACTGCCACCGGCAGCAGCGACAGGATCCCCATCGCAATGGCCGCCTGGTTGAAGGTCAGGAGGATCATCAGGCCCGCCAGACATTGCAGCCCCATCCACGCCAGCGCGCCCCTGACCGTGACCTGGCCCGCCGGGATCGGGCGCGAGCGCGTGCGCTCGACCTTGTCGTCGATGTCGCGGTCGGTGATGTCGTTCCAGGTGCAACCCGCGCCGCGCATCAGCCAGGCGCCGGCCGCGCAGCCGACGGCGATCCACAGATCCTGCCAGCGCGGGCTCTGATCCGCCAGCATGGCCAGCGCCAGCCCCCACCAGCAAGGGATCAGCAGCAGCCAGGTGCCAATCGGCCGGTCGGCGCGGCTCAGCCGCAGATAGGGGCGGATGTTCTGGGGCGCATATCGGTCCACCCAGTTTCCCTTGACGGCATCCGCGACCTGACCCTCTGGTACTGGCTCTTGCCCTTGCATATGTAGGATCCCATGAGTGCAAAAATCAGACTGTATGTAGATCAGCCGCTGGGGGCAGGGCAAACGGTTCCTTTGGACCGGGATCAGGCGCATTACCTGTTCGGCGTGATGCGGCAGGCGGTGGGGGCGCATGTGGCGCTGTTCAACGGCCGCGACGGCGAATGGCTGGCCGAGGTGGTCGAAGCAGGCAAGCGCGGCGGTGCGCTGCTTTGCCGCGCGCAGAGCAAGCCGTTGCAGCTGCCCCCCGATCTGTGGCTGCTGTTTGCCCCGATCAAGAAGGCGCGCACGGATTTCATCGTCGAGAAGGCGGCGGAGATGGGCGCGGCCCGTATCCTGCCGGTGCAGACTGATTTCACCAATTCCGAGCGCATCCGCCAGGACCGCTTGCAGGCCCACGCCGTCGAGGCCGCCGAGCAATGCGGCGGCACCTATGTGCCCGAAGTGGCGGAGTTGCAGAAGCTTTCGCGTCTGCTGGACGATTGGCCCCACGATCGGCACCTGATGTTCTGCGACGAGGCGGAGGTGGGCAACGCGCTGGACTTGGCTGCCGAGGAGCGCAAAGGCGCGCCCTGGGCCATCCTGATCGGCCCCGAGGGTGGCTTTTCCGAGGCCGAACGCAAGCGCCTGCACAGTCATCCGCAATCCCATGTGGTCAGCCTCGGCCCTCGCATCCTGCGCGCTGACACCGCAGCGGTGGCGGCCCTGACCCTGTGGCAACGGGCGCTGGGGGACTGGTGATGGCAGGGCTGTTGCGCTTGCCGCGGATTTCGGTGCCAAAAGCTGCCGAGCGTCAAATGACGCGGGTGCAGCGGCAGGCGTTGCTGAAATGGCCGTTTGGCGGCATCACGCTGGAGAGCACGCTGAAAACCTCCAGGGAGGCGTCCGTTTTTCGTGGCCACCGCGGATTGGAGCCGGTGGTCGTAAAGAAGTTTTGGGACAGGGGCACGCGCCGCCAGTTTGTGGGCGAAACCGTTCATGCCTTGTCGCGCTTTGACGGGCTGCGCCGACACGCGAAATATTCGGTAAACAAGTACTTTGCCAGCTCCGGCAATCTGGGCCTGGTGGTGGTGAGTTTCGAACCCGGCACGCCGGTTGACCAGCTGCTCAGGCAACCCGCTGCAAACCGGTCCGACGTGATCCGGCGCTGCTGCGCCTGGCACGACTGGGCCGGACAGGGCGACGTCGCTGCAACCGCGCTCCCGGCAGACCGGTTCGCCGCCGAGATTGACGCGGTTCTGGCCGCTTCAATGGATCATCCAGATGCGCCGCTTGTGGCCGAACTGGGCGACGCGTTGCTCCGGATGCTGGCAGAATTCGGGGAACGTCCCGCCCTCAGAGGGCCGGGCCACCCGGATTTCGCGCCACGCAACCTGATCTTACGGCCAGACGGCGGTGTCGCCGCGATAGACATCCATCGCAACGGAACCTTCTTCAGGTCCCGACAAGCCGCCATTTTTCTGGTGTCCAAGGACTTCCAGAGCCAAAATCTGGATGGCGATCTGATCTACGGTCTGGATGAGGGCGAGATGCGCGAGTTCCTGGCCCGCAACACTGCGCCAGAAGAGGAGGCGGAGAGCTTTCTGGTCTTCTTCATTGGTCTGACGTTTCTTCGAATGTATTCCAAGAAAACGAAACGCCTGCGGCGCGTGCGGATGAGACGGGCGAGGATCCAAGCGTACCTCAGGGATTTGCATCAGGGCAGGAGGATCGTGCCGTGAGTTTCATTCGACCCGAGGCCCGCACCGCATTGTGGAAATGGCGCGAAGTCATTGGCGCCGCGCTGATGACCCTTCTGGGCTTGAAATGGGCCTTCACCTCCTTTGGCTTCACCGCCATCACTGGCTGGGCGTTGGTCGCCACCGGACTGGTTACCGCCGTCATCGGGGCACAGCGGATGCGCTTCCGGCGCGGCACTGGCGGGCCGGGCGTGGTGCAGGTGGACGAGGGACAGATTGCCTATTTCGGGCCGCTGACAGGCGGGGCGGTGGCCGCATCCGAACTGGAGCGGCTGGCGCTGGACAAATCCGCCCGGCCACCGCATTGGCTGCTGGAACAGCCCGGGCAGCCGCCGCTGGCGATCCCGGTCAATGCCGAAGGCTCCGAGGCGCTGTTTGACGTCTTTGCCGCGCTGCCTGGCCTGCGGACCGAGCGGATGCTGACCGAATTGCGCAAAGGCGGCCCTCACCAGGTCGTGATCTGGGAGCGGATCCCCAGTCGGCCCGAACATCAGCGGCTGCATTGACACCGGCGGCGATTCCGACCACCACTGACCCTTCATGACAGACCTAACAGGACGGAGTGCCAGGCATGTCCATTCCCCAGTCCGGCGGCGGGCCGATCGAACGCCACGACCAGCTTGCCGAATATCTTGCCGCGGGCTGCAAGCCCAAGGATGCCTGGCGCATTGGCACCGAGCATGAGAAATTCGGCTACTGCAAAGACACGCTGAAACCGCTGCCCTACAGCGGCGAACGCTCGATCCAGGCGGTACTGGAAGGGCTGCGTGACGCACATGGCTGGGATCCGCTGATCGAGGGCGGCAATCTGATCGGCCTGACCAAGGGCGGCGCCAACATCAGCCTGGAACCGGGTGGCCAGCTGGAACTCTCCGGCGCGCCGCTGGAAACCATCCATGAGACCTGCGATGAGGTGAACGCCCACTTGCGCGATGTGAAAGACATTGCCGACAAGATCGGCGTTGGCTTCATCGGACTGGGCGCGGCCCCGATCTGGCGGCACGAGGACATGCCCTTGATGCCCAAGGGCCGCTACAAGCTGATGGACAGCTACATGCAAAAGGTCGGCACCATGGGCACCACCATGATGCGCCGCACCTGTACCGTGCAGGTGAACCTCGATTTCGAGAGCGAGGCCGACATGGTGCAGAAGATGCGCGTGGCACTGGCCTTGCAGCCCGTGGCCAATGCGCTGTTTGCCAATTCTCCTTTTCTGGACGGCAGGCCCAATGGCATGAAATCCACCCGCGGGCTGGTCTGGCGACACCTAGACGATGCCCGCACCGGCATGCTGCCCTTCGTCTTCGACGAAGGTTTTGGCTTTGAGGCCTGGGTGCAGTACGCGCTGGATGTGCCGATGTATTTTGTCTACCGCAATGGTGAATACATCAACGCGCTGGGCATGTCGTTCCGCGACTTCCTCAAGGGGGAGCTGCCGGCCCTGCCGGGCGAGACCCCGACCCTGTCCGACTGGGCTGATCACCTGACCACTGTGTTCCCCGAAGCACGGGTCAAGAAGTTCATCGAGATGCGCGGCGCAGACGGCGGCCCCTGGCGGCGGCTCTGTGCGCTGCCGGCCTTCTGGGTGGGCCTGACCTATGACCAGTCGGCGCTGGACGCGGCTTGGGATCTGGTCAAGGGCTGGGACGCCGAAACCCGCGAGGAACTGCGTGCGGCGGCATCCGAACAGGGCTTGCAGGCGCAGGTGGGCAGCATCAACATGCATGAGCTGGCCCGCGAAGTGGTGGCGATTTCCGACAGCGGCCTCAAGGCCCGCGCCCGCCCCGGTGCTGGCGGTCTGGTGCCGGATGAAACCCATTTCCTCAACGCTCTGAAGGACAGCCTGGAGAGTGGCAAGGTGCCAGCGGATGAACTGCTGGAGCGCTACAACGGTGCTTGGGGCGAAGACCTCAGCCAGATTTACAGCGAGTTTGCCTATTGATGGCGGGGCTTGCCTGACTGGAAGCTTGCAAGGGGCTGCGTCTGAGGCGCAGCCCTTTTGGGTTGCAGTATCGGTCGCCGAGTACCAAAAAATGACCGGCGGCGGGTCGCCCCGCCACCGGCTGCGTCTTGGGTGAGTGGTGGTTTGGCTTACTTTTGCAGCGCTGCCGGTTCTACGTCAGCAATGTCGTCCCATTTGGCGTCCGCGCTTTCAATGAAACCCGGAATGTCGCCTTCCCAGCGGGTTTGAATGTCCTTGGCCAGGTTCAGATAAAGTTTGTCGTCAACGATTTTCCACAGGGTCGGGTCCCCGTCGAATTTGAAGCCCATCGCCGCGCCAAATGCGCAGTAGCCGCCATAGGCAGGCAGGTAGGCTTCGGGATTCTTTTCAAATGCGGCTTTGTTTTCCTCAGAGGCAAAACGATACTGCGCGTCATCATGGGTTGCAGTGATTTTCCAGTTGCCGGGGGTGGGTTCGCCGACGGTGAAATAGGCAACGGGGTCATAGCCCTGCATGGCCAACCCGGTGGAGGAGGCGTTGATTTCCACACCCGCCGCCAGCGCCGAGGTTGCCAGAGTGACCGACAGGGCCACGCCGCTGATCAGTGCCTTAACTTTGTTCATTGTTCCGTCCTTTATCAATGCCCGGCGGGGATCTGAAAATGCTCTCCCTGGCCGGTGTCTCTTTGCGAAAGTTGCGTGTGCACCGCGCAGTGCTGCGGGGTACGGAACCGAATTGGGGGTTTGTGCGTTCACGTTCAAAACAACTCAATTTGAGTGTTTGGTGACGACGGGCCAACTGTGCAATTTCGCGCACACGCGGGCGTGACAGCCGGTAATGACAGCGCCCTTCTGTCGGTGTCAGACTGGCGGCACGACAGGGAGGGCGGAATGACGAAACTTCTCTACGCGCGACGGTCGGTTCTGGCCGGGCTGTTGGCGCTGGGCGCGATGATCGCCACGTCGGCAGCCGCGCAGAGCATCGCGGGCAGCTACCGCGCCGAGGGACGCAACCCCGACGGCAGCGCCTATGTCGGCACCGTGCAGATCAGCGAACATGGCAGCACTGTGGAAATGCGCTGGCAGATCGGCGCGCGGTTCCTGTTGTGGCTGTGCGAGGCGCGGCATGTCGTAACGTTTGGTCGCTATTTCTGGCCGATCTTTGGTTCGGTGCGGGTGCGCAGGCGGCCAATGTTGGCGCTATGGCGCACGAAGACCACCATCGCCAGCAGCAGCGCCAGCAGCGCGGTCGACGGATGGCCCAGCGACACCGCCCAAACCGGGGCCAAAGCCGCCGCAACCAGCGCGCTGAGCGACGAGATCCGGCTGAGTACAGCCGTCGCCAGCCAGCTCAGACAGCAGGCCACACCTACCGGCCAGGCAAGCGCCAGCATCAGGCCGAGGAAGGTCGCCACCCCCTTGCCGCCCTTGAAACCCAACCAGATCGGGAAACAATGGCCGAGGAAGGCCGCAAGACCTGCCAGCTGTGCCGCGTCCTCTCCAGCCAGCGCCCGCGCGATCAGCACCGCGGCGGCCCCCTTGCCGCCGTCCAGCAGCAGCGTCAGTGCCGCGGCGGGTTTGCTGCCAGTGCGCAGCACGTTAGTGGTGCCGATGTTGCCGGATCCGATCTCGCGCAGGTTGCCCAGGCCGAACACCCGCGTGACCACCACGCCAAAGGGCACCGAGCCCAGCCCATAGCCGATCACGGCCCACAGCAGCAGCGTGGCGGCAGTACTTTCGATAACGGGCATCAGTCTCTCCGGTAGACGGTTTCACCCGCCACAAATGTTGCCTCGACCCGGCCCTGCAGGCGCTGGCCGTCAAAGGGGGTGTTCTGCGATTTGGAGCGCAGCTTGAACCGGTCCAGCACGAAAGGCACATCGGCATCGAACAGCACCAGATCGGCAGGCGCGCCGACGCTCAGTCGGCCGCTGTCCAGCCCCAGCCGTTTTGCCGGGTTCAGCGCCATAGCGCGGAACAGAGTGGGCAGGTCCAGCAGATCCGCGTGATACAGCCGCAGCGCCGCGGGCAGCAGCGTCTCCAGCGCCACGGCACCCGCGGCGGCCTCTTCAAACGGCAGGCGCTTGCTTTCCTCGTCCTGCGGCGTGTGCATTGAGGATATGGTGTCGATCAGCCCCGTGCGGACGGCGTCAACCACCGCCAGCCGGTCGTCTTCGGACCGCAGCGGCGGCTTCACCTTGAAGAAGCTGCGATAGCCCGCCACGTCCAGCTCGTTCAGCGTCAGATGGTGGATCGAGGTGCCGGCGGTGATGTCCAGCCCGTTGGCCTTGGCACGTTCCAGCGCGGGCAGGGCGCGGGCGGTGGTGATCTGGTCAGCATGATAGCGCGCGCCGGTCATTTCCAGCAGCGCGATGTCGCGGTCGAGCCCCATGCGCTCCGCCATCGGCGATACCGACGGCAGGCCGTAGAGTGCTGCGAACTTGCCGCTGGTGGCGGCAGCACCGCGGCTCAGGCCGGGGTCTTGCGGATGGGCGATCACCAGCGCGCCGCAGCTGCGGGCATAGGCCAGCGCGCGTTGAAACACCTTGGTGCTGGAAATCACATGGTCGCAGTCGGAAAACGCCACTGCACCGGCATCCATCAGGAAGCCGATCTCGGTCATCTCGCGCCCCTCGCGCCCCTTTGTCAGCGCCGCCATTGGCAGCACGTTCACCGGCGTGTCCGCCTGCGCGCGGCGGGTGACAAACTCCAGCGTTTCCGGGCTGTCGATTGCGGGCGTGGTGTCGGGCCGGGTGACGATGGTGGTGACCCCGCCCGCCGCTGCCGCCAGACCCGCGGATTTATAGCTTTCCTTGTGGCGTTCGCCCGGCTCGCAGACCTTGACGCCGATGTCGACGATCCCCGGTGCCAGGCATTTGCCGCCGCAGTCCTGCACGGCCACGTCCTCGACGCGAAGATCCCGCGCCGCCAGCAGCGCCGCCCCCTCCGTCGCGGTCTCGACCGCGGCAATGCGACCGTTTTGCACCAGCAACGCCCCCCGCGTGTCGCTGCCACCTTCCGGATCGATCAGGCGGGCATTGGTAAATAGAGTGGTCATGTGCTTACCTTGATTGAAGAAACGAAAGCGCTGCGCGCCATTACGCCAGCAGCGCCCAGACCAACAGGACTATCAGCAGCATCCCCACCGCAAACAAAACCGCCCCGATGCGCTGCGCCTTGGCGCGCGCGTGCTTCGGCGGCATCCGCGAGGCGGAGAAGGGCTTCGCGCTCTCGGCGCTCATCGGCGCGGCGCGCCAGTCGGTCGGGCGCTCCTGATAGGTGGCGAGGAGGGTGATCTGGCTGGCGGGGGTCAGCCGCGCCGCCTCGCCCCGAAAGGCGGGCGAGCGGATCAGCAACACGTGCCCTTCCAGCCCCTCCAGCATTTCGCGGTCTGCCTCTAGCTGTTCGAGCGGCACACCCAGACCCTCACGCAAGTAGCCGGTCAGACCGATGTCCTCAAGGTCGCTGACCGGGAAGATCTCCACCTGTTCCATGTCGATGTCCGCGACCCCCAGCACCTGCGCCAGCGCGTCGGAGTCTTTCAGAAACGCGGCTTGTTCGGGCCGCATGTCCAGCGCAAACAGCCGCACCACGCCGCGTTCGCCGGCCGGAATTTGGAGCCTGTTGGTCATCGCGTCACCCCGCCTTTGCTTGTCTTTCCAAACGCAGATTGCGTGCCAAAAGATCCATTGCCGCCATTCGCACCGCGACGCCCATCTCCACCTGCTCCTGGATGACCGAGCGGTTGATGTCATCCGCCAGGGTGCCGTCGATCTCCACGCCGCGGTTCATCGGGCCGGGGTGCATGACGATGGCGTCGGGCTTGGCCAGCGCCAGCTTTTCGGCATCCAGCCCGTAGCGGTGGTAATATTCGCGCTCCGACGGGATGAAGCCACCGTCCATCCGTTCCTTTTGCAGTCGCAGCATCATGACCACGTCGACGTCCTTCAGCCCTTCGCGCATGTCGTCATAAACCTCGGCGCCGAACGCGGCGAACTGGGCCGGCACCAGCGTCGGCGGGCCGATCAGGCGGATGCGGTTTTCCATCTTGCCCAGCAGGATCAGGTTTGACCGCGCGACGCGGCTGTGCGCAATGTCGCCGCAGATGGCGATGTTCAGACGGTGCAGCCGCCCCTTGGAGCGGCGGATGGTCAGCGCGTCCAGCAGCGCCTGGGTCGGATGCTCATGCTTGCCGTCGCCCGCGTTCAGCACCGCGCAGTTCACCTTCTGTGCGAGGAGATCCACCGCGCCGGAATGCGGATGCCGCACCACCAGCAGGTCCGGGTGCATGGCGTTCAGCGTCATCGCGGTGTCGATCAGCGTTTCGCCCTTTTTGATCGAGGACGCCTGCATCGCCATGTTCATCACATCCGCGCCCAACCGCTTGCCCGCCAGTTCGAAACTGGCCTGGGTGCGGGTGGAGTTCTCAAAGAACATGTTGATCTGGGTGAGGCCTGCCAGCACGTCGGAATGTTTCTCCGGACGGCGGTTCAGCGCCACATAGTCATCGGCCAGATCGAGGATCGCGGTGATCTCATGCGGTTTCAGCGGCTCGATGCCAAGCAGGTGGCGGTGTTCGAAGGACATGGGGGGCGGCTCCGCTTGATTTAGCGGCAGTTATAGGCGGGGCAGGTGCCTGCGGCAAGACGCTGCGGCGGTTTGCCAGTGTCGCCCGGGCGAGGGGTCGGCCCCTCGCGCTCCCCGGCGTATTTTTTGAAAGATGAAGGGCTTTTATCTTCCGCGCAGCGGCGGAGAGGTGTTCCGCTTGGGGCGCGGGCAGAGTAGCTTGGGGCATGGAATCGGCATTGGATTACTGGAGCGCGCGGGCGCTGTTGGAGTGGCAGGTGGAGCTTGGCGCCACCGATGCCCTGTGCGAGGCGCCGGTGGACCGTTACGCGCTGGAAGAGCCTGCGCCAAAGACCAAGCGCGGCGCCATCCCGGCCCCGCCGCCCAAGCCCGAGGAGGTGGACCCCCTTGAGGAGGCCCGCAAGGCGGCGCGAGCCGCAGGCTCGCTGCCAGCGCTGCGCGCGGCGATGGAAGGTTTCGGCCATTGCGAGCTGAAGCGCGGCGCCCGCAATCTGGTGTTTGCCGACGGTCAGGCGGGCGCGCGGGTGATGATCATCGGCGAGGCACCCGACCGCGAGGAAGACCGCGCGGGCCAGCCTTTTGCGGGCCAGGTGGGGGGGTTGCTCGACCGGATGCTGGCGGCGATCGGCCTCAGCCGGGATGAGAACGTCTATCTGACCAATGTGCTGCCATGGCGGCCGCCGCAGGGGCGCGATCCGATGCCTGCGGAAATTGCTATGATGCACCCCTTTCTGGAGCGGCACGTGGCGCTGGCAGAACCGGAGATTCTGGTGCTGATGGGCAACGTCAGCTGCCAGGCGGTGCTGGGCAAACCGGGCATCTCCCGTCTGCGCGGCACCTGGGCGCAGGCCTGGGGCAAGCCGGTGGTGGCGATGTACCACCCCGCCGACCTGCTGCGCCAGCCGCGGCAAAAGCCGCTGGCCTGGGCGGATCTGCTGGCGCTGCGGGCGCGGCTGGATACCGTCAGCTGAACCGGGGGCGTGTCGATGAAGATACTGGCGTTTTCCGATCTGCACCTGTCAGCGCCTCATGCGGCGGCCATCGTGGCCGCCAGTGCCGGGGCCGATTTGGTGATCGGGGCGGGCGATTTTTGCAACATGCGTCGCGGGCTTGACCGCGCGGCGGCGATGCTGGCAGGGCTGCAAGCGCCGATGGTGGCGGTGCCCGGCAACGGCGAAAGCGCTGAGGAGCTGCGAACCGCGGGCTTTGCCCGAACCACTGTGCTGCATGGGAGCGGCGTCGAGGTTGCGGGGCTGCGCCTGTTCGGTCTGGGATACGGCGTGCCACAGACCCCGTTTGGCAGCTGGTCCTGCGACCTGAGCGAGGCCGAGGCGGAAAGGATGCTGAGCGAATGCACGGCGGCGGATGTCCTGATTTGCCATTCCCCGCCCAAGGGTGTGGTCGATGTGACTTCCGGCGGCGTTTCGGTGGGCTCCACTGCGGTTCGGGACGCGGCGATGCGGATCCAGCCGCATTTGCTGCTTTGTGGCCATGTGCATGACTGCTGGGGGCAGGGCGGCAGGATCGGTAAAACGCAGGTCGCCAACCTTGGACCCGGCGTTACCTGGTTCGAGGTGGCACGATGACAGGTGGTCTGACCTGTTGGGTCACCAGCCCATGGTTTGAGCGGCTGATGCCGCACCGGTTCCGGCGGGGTTCCTGCCCTCCCCTGCGAAGCGGATGTCGGGGCCGGGTCTTGCAATGCGCGCCCAGCGGTTGGACACCATGAAAGGGAAATGACGGATATGTCCTCGATTGACGAAACCAAGGACTTCATACCGGTCCGCATTGCGGTGTTGACGGTCTCCGACAGCCGCCGGATGGAGGAGGACCGCTCTGGCCAGGTGTTGGTGGACCGGCTGCGCGATGCGGGCCATGTGTTGGCGGATCGCAGGATCATCCGGGATGAACGGGCCGACATCGCCGCCCAGCTGCGCGCTTGGGTGGCTGACCCGGAGGTCGATGTGGTGATCTCCACCGGAGGCACCGGGTTGACCGGCCGCGATGTCACCGTCGAGGCGCACCGCGATGTCTACGAAAAAGAGATCGAGGCCTTTGCCACCGTCTTCACCATGATCTCGATGCAGAAAATCGGCACCAGCGCGGTGCAGTCGCGCGCCACGGGCGGGGTCGCGGGCGGCACCTATCTGTTTGCGCTGCCCGGCAGCCCCGGTGCCTGCAAGGATGGTTGGGATGACATTCTCGCCAAACAGCTCGATTACCGGCACCGGCCCTGCAACTTTGTGGAAATAATGCCCAGATTGGACGAGCATCTGCGCCGGAAATGAGTGCGGCTTGCGTGTAAGCTCGAAAACCTCCGCCCAAGACGGTATGTTTGCGGCCGGGTGCATGGCGTTCGCGCCAAGCCATAAGACAGCGGCGGCCCCGGCAGCAACCGCCACCGGAAGGATGTGAAGATGCGCTTTTTGCGGCAGAGTGTGACAGGGCTTTTGCTGGTGGCAGTGACGGCGGCATTGCTAATCTTTGCCGCGCAGTTGGTTCTTGATGCGGTGCAGACGCGGCTGGGGGCCGAGCGCCGCGCCCCGCCGGTGCGCGAGCGGGTGTTTGCCGTCAATATCGTCACCGCCGAGATGCAGACCGTGGCGCCAGAGCTGACCGCCTTTGGCCGCGTCGAAAGCCGCCGCACGCTGGAACTGCGCACCGCGTCGTCGGGGCGGGTGGTGCACCTGGCCGATGGCTTTGTCGAGGGGGGCAGCGTGCGCGCGGGCGAGGTCCTGGTGCAGATCGACCCGGCGGATGCGCAGGCCACACTGGACCGTGCCGAAGCGGATATGATGGACGCCCGCGCGGAGGAGCGCGACGCGGAACGGGCGCTGATCCTCGCGCAGGACGAATTGCGGGCAACCCAGGACCAAGCGGAGCTGCGAACCCGCGCCTTTGCGCGCCAGCAGGATCTTCAGGCGCGCGGGGTCGGCACTGCCGCCACCGTGGAGACCGCCGAGCTGGCCGCGGTGCAGGCGCGCCAGGCGGTGATTTCGCGTCGTCAGGCGGTCAGCCAGGCCGAGGCCCGCGCCGATCAGGCGGCCACGCGGGTGGCGCGCGCCCAGATTGCCCTGGAGGAGGCCCGCCGCGACGTGGAGGACACCACCATCACGGCCGGTTTCAGCGGCACGTTGCAGGGGGTCAACCTGGTGCAGGGGCGGCTGGTCTCGGCCAATGAAAAATTGGCAGAGCTGGTGGACCCCAATCTGCTGGAGGTGGCCTTTCGCGTCTCCACCGCGCAATACGCGCGGCTGCTGGACAGGGACGGCCAGGTGCTGCGCGCGCCCGTGCGGGTGACGCTGGATGCGGCCGGCGCGGGGCTCAGCGCCAGCGGCCGGATCTCGCGTGCCAGCGGCGCGGCCGGTGACGGGCAGACCGGGCGGCTGATCTATGCGGAACTGGAGGCGGCACCGGGCTTCGAGCCGGGGGATTTCGTTACCGTTCGGGTGCGCGAACCGGAGGTCGAGGGCGTGGCGCGTGTGCCGGCCTCGGCGCTGGGCGCGGATGGCAGCGTGCTGGTACTGGACAGCGACGACCGATTGCAGGCGCTGCCGGTGGAGCTGGTGCGCCGCCAGGGCGATGACGTGCTGATCCGCGGTGCGGGTCTTGGCGGGCGCGCCGTGGTCACCGGGCGCACGCCGCTGCTGGGGCCGGGGATCAAGGTGCGGCCACTGCGCCAGGGTGCCGAAGCGCAGGCGCGGCCCGATCTGCCCGATCTGATCGAACTCAGCGATGAACGCCGCGCCCGCCTGGTCGCCTTTGTCGAAGGCAACGGGGCGATGGCCGCGGAGGTGAAACAGCAGATGTTGCAGAAACTCGCCGCGGCGCGGGTGCCCGCCGGGCTGGTCAGCCGCATAGAATCGCGGATGGGGGGCTGAGCGGGATGATGCGCGATCTGCCCGATACCGCCAGCGGCCTGTTCAGCTATTTCACCCGCCATCGCACCGCGGCCAATCTGATGTTGGTGCTGATGCTGGTGCTGGGGGCGATGGCGATGCCCAACATGCGTGCACAATTCTTCCCCGATGTGATCGTCGAAAGCGTCACCGTCACCGTCGACTGGGAGGGCGCCGGGCCGGAGGATGTGGACAGCGCCATCGTGCAGGTGCTGGAGCCGGTGCTGCTGGCGGTTGACGGGGTCGAGGAAACCGCCTCCACCTCGCGGGAGGGGCGCGCTTCCCTGACGCTGGAATTCGAACCGGGCACGGACATGGGCCAGGCTGCCGATGACGTGCAGTCGGCGGTGGACGGCGTTACCACCCTGCCGGAGGAGGCAGAGGAACCCAACGTGCGCCGCGGCGCCTGGCGGGACCGGGTGACGGATGTGGTGATCTCTGGCCCGGTGGCACCGGGGCAGCTGGGGCAATTCGCGGATGAGCTGGTGATCCGCCTGTTCGAGGCGGGTGTCACCCGCACCACCATCCGCGGGGTGGCGGCGCCGCAGACCATCGTCGAGGTTCCGACCACCAGCCTGATTACCCATGACATCACCATGCGCCAGATTGCCGATGCCATCGCCGCCGAGGCCGATGCCGACCCGGCCGGCGACATCAGCGGCGCCAACGCCCGCGTGCGCACCGGCAGCGCGAAACGCACGCCCGATCAGCTGGCAGCCATCGTGCTGCGCACCAATGCCGACGGCTCGGTGCTGACGGTGGGCGATGTGGCGCGGTTGCGGATCGAAGGCGTCGACCGCAATCGCTCTTATTTCGTCGGCGACAACCCGGCGATGTCGATCAGGGTCGACCGATCCGACCAGGGCAACGCGATCCGCTTGCAGGCAAAGGTCCAGGACGTGGTGGACACCTTGCAAGCCAGCCTGCCGCAGGGGGTAACGGCCGAACTGATCCGCACGCGCGCCCAGGCGATCACCGACCGGCTGGATATTCTGGTCGACAACGGTCTGGCCGGATTGGGGCTGGTGCTGTGCCTGTTGTTCCTGTTTCTGAACACCCGCATCGCCTTTTGGGTGGCGGCAGGAATCCCGGCGGCGATGTTTGCCGCGGTGGCGCTGATGTATGCGGCTGGCATCACGCTCAACATGATCAGCCTGTTCGGGCTGATTATCACCCTTGGTATCGTGGTGGACGACGCCATCGTGGTCGGTGAACACGCCGATTTCCGGGTGCGCCGTCTGGGCGAAAGCCCAGTGCAGGCGGCCGAGAACGCCGCCCGCCGCATGTCGATGCCGGTCTTTGCCGCCACCCTGACCACCATCATCGCCTTCTTTGGTCTCGTGCTGGTGGGGGGGCGCTTTGGCGAGCTGATCCGCGACATTCCCTTCACCGTAATTGCGGTGCTGGCGGCCTCCTTGGTGGAGTGTTTCCTGATTCTTCCCAATCACCTGGCCCATGCGCTGACCCACGCGCAGGCGCGGCACTGGTATGACTGGCCCAACCGAATGGTGAACCGCGGCTTTCGCTGGCTGCGCGACCATGGCTTCCGCCCCTTGATGGGGTTGGTCGTGCGGGCGCGTTATGTGGTGCTGGCGGGGGCGCTTGCCGTGCTGGCCAGCCAGGCCGCGCTGTTCATTGGCGGCGATGTGAAATGGCGCTTCTTCAATGCGCCCGAACGCGGTTCTGTCACCGGTAACTTCGCCATGGTCGAGGGCGCCAGCCGCGCCGACACCCTGGCGATGATGCAGGAGATGCAGCGCGCGACCGAGGCCCTGGGCGCGGAGTACGAGGAGCGCTATGGGCGCAACCCCTTGGCCTTTGTGATGGCGGAGGTGGGTGGCAACAGCGGCCGGGGGCTGGCCGGGGTCGACGCCAAAGACGCGGATCTTCTCGGCGGCATCTCGATAGAGCTGATAGAGGCCGATCTGCGCCCCTATTCCAGCTTTGCCTTTGTCGCCGAACTGCAGGAGCGGGTGGCGCGTCATCCACTGGTGGAAACGGTCTCCTTCCGCGGCTGGCGCTCCGGTCCGGGGGGTGACGCGCTGGACGTGCAGCTCTTCGGCGCCGATGTGCAGGTGTTGAAACGCGCCTCCGAAGATCTGAAGACCGCGCTTCTGCGGTTCCCCGAGGTCTCGGCGGTCGAGGACAATCTGGCCTATGACAAGGAAGAATTGATCCTGGATCTGACCCCGCAGGGGCAGGCGCTGAACTTCACCATCGGCAGCCTGGGCCAGGCGCTGCGGGCGCGGCTGAACGGGATTGAGGCGGCGACCTATCCGGACGGGCCGCGCAGCGCCACCATCCGGGTTGAACTGCCCGAGGGTGAGCTGACGGCTGATTTCCTGGAACGCACGTTGATGCGCGCGCCCAGCGGCATCTACGTGCCGCTGGCTGACATCGTCTCGGTCGAGCGGCGCAGCGGCTTTTCCACCGTGCGGCGCGAGAACGGCGTGCGCGTCATCAGCGTCAGTGGCGACATCTCGGAGGACGACCCCACCCGCGCCGAAGCGGTGATGCAGGCGCTGCAGGAGGAGATCCTGCCAAGGATTGCCAGCGAGCGGCAGGTGGACTGGCGCCTGTCGGGGCTGGCCGAGCAGGAGCAGACCTTCCTGCAGGAGGCCGGCACCGGGCTGGTGATCTGCCTGACCGGCATCTACCTGGTGCTGGCGTGGATCTTTGCCAGCTGGACCCGGCCGATGGTGGTGATGGCGATCATCCCCTTTGGGCTCGTCGGCACCATCTGGGGCCACTACATGTGGGAGGTGCCGCTGAGCATGTTCACCGTGGTGGGCCTGCTGGGCATGACCGGCATCATCATCAACGACTCCATCGTGCTGGTCACCACGATCGACGAATATGCCAGGGATCGCGGACTGATCCCCTCGATCATTGATGCGGCGGCGGACCGGCTGCGGCCGGTGATGCTGACCACGATGACCACGGTGCTGGGGCTGGCGCCGTTGCTGTTCGAACGCTCGCAGCAGGCGCAGTTCCTGAAACCCACGGTGATCACGCTGGTCTACGGCCTGGGCTTCGGCATGTTCCTGGTGCTGCTGGTGGTGCCGGCCCTGGTGGCGATGCAGCGTGATCTCAGCCGTCCGGTGGCCTCCTTGCGTCGGGCGTTGCGACGCGGCGCGGGACCGCTGCGCTGGCTGGTGGGCGCGGCGGCATTGGTGCAGCTGGGCTGGCTGCTGCTGGCATTGGGCTGGCCGATGGCCACCGGCGCACTGCATCCGGCGCTGCGCGCCCTGCCGACACTGACGACAATGGAGCCGGTGCGCGCCGGGCTGATGGCCTGCATCGCGGGGGCAGTTCTGCTGGCGCTGCTGACCTATCTGGCAGGCGCGCTGGCATTGCGGTTCAGCTCCCGCCAGCGCGCCTGAGCCGCCAGCGCGACCTCGGCCACCTGCTCCAGCACTGGCAGCCCGCGGGTGGCGACCTCGGTCACCGGGATCCATTCGGCCTGTTCGGCGTCATCCGCCGGGGCGGGGGTGCCGTGCAGGTAGTCGCACAGCACCACGCACAAAAGATATTGCTGCTGCGTCTTGCCCTCGTCATTGCGGGCTATCACGTCGATATTGGTAAGATACTCCACCGGTCGCGCCCGAACGCCGGTTTCCTCGCGCAGCTCGCGCGCGGCGGCCTCCAGCGCGGTTTCACCCATCTCCACATGGCCGCCGGGAAAACCCCACCAGCCCGCGTTGGGGGCCTTGCCGCGCTGCACTAGGATGACGTGATCCTGCCCGTCAATCCGGTGGCAGACCACCGCGATGGCCCCCAGCACAGGACGTTGCGGGGCCGGGTCGGGCTGTCCCTCTGGCGTGGCGTGCACCGTGCGCGACGGCTTGCGGCCGGGCGCGCTCATCCGGCGTCGCAGCCGCGGATGTCCACAGCGTGATCGCGCCCCAGCACGGTGATCCGCAGCTTGGAACGGTCGATGGCATAGGCGCGGTCATCGGCGGGCAGGAACTCAGCCTCGGCCAGCAGCAGGTCGCCCTCGCGGCGGGTGGTGGTCTCGCCGGCATAAAGGTTGGGATTGCCGGGTTCGATCACCGCCACTTCCTCGCCGCCGGCCGAGGGCATGGTGATGCGGGCCGTGACCCGCATGCCGTATCTGGTGGGGCGCAGGCTGCAGCGGGCCGCGCGCACGCCGGCCTCCTGTGCCGACCAGGGGCGGCTGGCGAGCGCTGCGGCAATCGCCGGATGGCGCGGGGCGTCCGGGTCCAGTTGGTGATCGAACCGCACCTCTGCGGGAACGCAGACATCCTTGCAGACCCCCAGCTGCATTCGGCCTTTCAGCCGCACGGTCTCGCCTGGGGTCTGCGGCGTGATCTCCAGCGGCAAGACCAGCTGGTCGTGATAGCCGATGCTGCGATAGCCGGAGGTCAGAAACACCTCCGGCGCGGGCCAGGTCATTGCGAGCCCCGCCAGATTGCGCGCGCCGTTCCAGGAGAAGCTGGGCGGAATGCCGGCATCGCCCGGTGCCCGCCAATAGGTCTTCCAGCCGGGTTGCAGCCTGATCCGCAGCGCCGCCTGCACGGTGCCGCGGGTGGTCAGGCCGCCGTCCAGGACCTCGACCGAAACGATGTCTTCACCGGCGGCGCGGGCGGGCGGCGTCGAGACCGCAAAGACGGAGGCCAGCATTAGGGTCAGCGCGGCGGCGGAGGGGAAAAAACCGTGTCTCATGCCCGGATACATGCGCCGCAGCGCCCGCTTTGCCAAGTCACGTTGCGGTCATCAGGCCGGCTTTGCGGTAATTTTGCCGGAGCGCCACCGCGCGATGCGGATGCGCCCCCTTGCGTGGCGGCGGGCTGGGCGGCATGGTGGGGGAAGGCAGCAGAAAGACGGAACTTCATGGATCTTACTGGCAAGCTCTTGATTGCAATGCCCGGAATTGGCGACCCCCGGTTCGAACACTCGGTTATCTTCCTGTGTTCGCACGGGGAGGAGGGGGCCATGGGGCTGATCGTCAACAAACCCGCCGAGGGCGTGGTGCTGGGCGATCTGCTGGAACAGCTGGAAATGGGCGGTGAGGCCAGCGCCGCGGCTGCCCTGCCAGTGCGGTTCGGCGGCCCGGTGGAGACCCAGCGCGGCTTCGTGCTGCATACGCCGGACTACGAATCCGACGTCAGTTCGCTGAAGGTGCCGGGCGGGTTCTCGATGACGGCAACGCTGGACGTGCTGGAGGATATTGCCCAAGGCCAGGGGCCGCAGGATCTGCTGGTGCTTCTGGGCTATGCCGGTTGGGGGCCGGGGCAGCTGGAATCGGAAATCGCGATGAATGGCTGGCTGACCGCCGAGGCCAGCCCCGAGCTGGTCTTCGGCCTGACCGATGACAGCAAGTGGGGGGCGGCGTTGAAGACGTTGGGCGTCGATCCGCTGTCGCTGTCTGCCAGCGCGGGCCATGCCTGAGCGCAGGCTGTGAGGGCAGGGCGGCGGCCGACGCTCCCGCCCTTGGCTGCCAATCATCAAAGATGATCGGGCAAACTTTGGGCGTAGCGCCGTGCTGGCGCACGGCGCCTGAGTATTTCTGACCAGAAAGAGAGGCCTGCCGGGTCAGTCGCGCGGTGCGGCCGCGCGGCGCAGACGGTCGTTGATGGCGGCACCGAGACCGTGCTCAGGGATCGGCGCCACAGCGATAGGTCTGCCAAGCGCATCCAGCTTGTGCAGGTGGCCAAAGAGATTGGCGGCCGCCTCGGCCAGATCGCCGGAGTCCGACAGGTTCAGATCGCAGGCGTGACCCGAAGGGGGTGGGCCAAAACCCAGATACAGCTCGCCCGGCGCCGCAGTCGTGGCCTTGAGCCGTACCGGCGCGCCCGGCGCATAATGCGACAGCAGCTGGCCGGGGGCGGTCAGCGGGTCGTGTGCGTCGCGCATCACCAGCCTCTCGCCCAGCACCGCCTGGATTTCCTCGGCGGCCAACCCACCCGGGCGCAGCAGCATCGGCTGCGGACCGGCAAGCCCGACGATGGTGGATTCCAGCCCCACGCCACAAGCGCCATCGTCCAGAATGGCCGCGATGCGCCCGTCGAGCCCGGCGCGCACATGTGCGGCCGTGGTCGGGCTGATCCGCCCGGACGGATTGGCCGAGGGCGCCGCCACCGGCCCGTCCAGCGCCCGCAACAGGGCCTGGCCCGCCGGATGGGCCGGCACCCGCAGCCCCAGCGTTTTCAGTCCGGCGGTCACCAACGGCGATATGCCGTGCCCGTCGCGCAGCGGCAGCACAAGAGTCAGCGGGCCGGGCCAGAAGGCCTGCGCCAGCCTCTCGGCGAGGTCATTCCACTGGACGTAGCGTTGCGCGGTCTCCACCGAATGCACGTGCGCGATCAAGGGGTTGAAGCTGGGACGTCCCTTGGCCTCATAGATCGCGGCGACGGCTTTGCCCTGGCGGGCATCGGCGCCTAGCCCATAGACCGTCTCGGTGGGAAAGGCGACCAGCGCGCCTGCGCGCAGGAGCTGCGCGGCACGGGCGAGGCCGGGGCCGTCGGCGGCCAGAGTTTCAGTGCTGAGCTGGGGCATTGCGTGTGACGCGGCGTTTTGGTTGCTTGAAACGGGGGGGCGGGTAGGTAATCGATCAAGCACCAGACCATAATGGGCCTGTGCCGGGAAGCCAAGACTGCCCGCACCACCCGGCCCGACCCAGACCGCCAAAGGATGCGCCATGACCTTCCGTGCCCCCGTTTCCGAGTATGAATTCCTGCTGAAGGACGTCGTCGGCTATGACCGCATCGCCGCGACCGACCGCTTTGCGGAGGCAACGGCGGATGTGGCCAGCGCGATCCTGACCGAGGCGGGCAAGATGTGCGACGGGGTGATGGCGCCCTTGCAACGCGATGGTGATCTGACACCGGCGCGGCTGGAAAACGGCGTGTTGCGGACCTCGCCCGGTTTTGCCGATGGTTACAAGGCGATTTCCGAGGGCGGCTGGATCGGCATCAGTGCGCCGGAGGAACACGGCGGAATGGGGCTGCCGCTGACCCTGGCCACCGCGGTGAACGAGATGATGGCGGGCGCCTGTCTGTCGCTGCAACTGGCGCCGCTGATGAGCCAAGGCCAGATCGAGGCGCTGGAGCATCACGCCTCCGACGCGCTGAAGGAGCTGTACCTGCCCAAGCTGATCTCGGGCGAGTGGTCCGGCACCATGAACCTGACCGAACCGCAGGCGGGGTCGGATGTTGGCGCGCTCAGCTCCAAAGCCGTGCCAAACGGCGATGGCACCTACGCGGTGACCGGGCAGAAGATCTATATCTCCTGGGGCGACAATGATTTCTGTGAAAACGTCTGCCACCTGGTTCTGGCGCGGTTGCCGGATGGCAAGCCGGGGACCAAGGGGATCTCGTTGTTCCTGGTGCCGAAATACCTGCCCGATGCGGATGGCAATCCGGGCAAGGCGAACGATCTGAAGGTGGTGAGCCTTGAGCACAAGATGGGTCTGCACGGCTCGCCCACCTGCGTGATGCAATATGACGGCGCGACCGGCTGGTTGGTTGGCCCCGAGCATGGCGGCATGGCAGCGATGTTCACCATGATGAACAATGCGCGGCTGGGTGTCGGCGGCCAAGGCGTCGGCGCGGGTGAAGGGGCCTATCAGCAGGCGCTGGCCTATGCGCTGGAGCGCAAGCAGGGCAAATCCGCCAGCGGGGTCATTGCCGATCACGCCGATGTCCGCCGCATGCTGATGGAAATGAAGGCGGATCTGTTCGCCGCCCGCGCGATCCTGCTGGCCTGCGCGCAGGCGATCGACATGCAGACCGCAACCGGAGATGCCGTCTGGGCGGCGCGCGCCGCGTTTCTGACGCCGATTGCCAAGGCCTTTGGCACAGACACCGGCATTCAGGTCGCAGAAACCGGGGTGCAAGTGCATGGCGGCATGGGCTTCATCGAGGAAACCGGCGCCGCGCAATATTACCGCGACGTGCGGGTGACCGCGATCTACGAGGGCACCAATGGCATTCAGGCGATGGACCTTGTGGCGCGCAAGATGATGGACGGCGGCGAGGCTGCCTTTGCCCTGATCGAGGAGTTCGAGGAACAAGCCGAACGTGCCCGCGCCAGCCATCCCATTATGGCCGAGGCCGTCTGGCAGGCCTGCGAATCCCTGCGCGAAGCTACCGAGTGGCTGGTGGCGCAGCAGGACATGCAGGACCGTTTTGCCGGTGCGGTGCCGTTTTTGCGCGCGTTTGCGCGGGTGCTGGGCGGCCACTACCACCTGACGGCGGCGATGGCCAACCCGGGCGGGGCACGCGAGAAACTGGCACGGTTTTACATCAACCGTCTGCTGCCGGAACATGCGGGCCTGCTGGCCCATGCTCAATCAGGGGCGGAAGGCGCCTTTGCGCTCAGCCTGGATGAGCTGGCGAGTTAGGCCCCATGACCAGCGTTCCCGACGTCGCGCCGCGCACCCCGTGGCAAGATCCGCCCGCCGAAGGCGAGGCGATCGAAGTCGCCGAGGGTGTGCTGTGGATGCGCCTGCCGCTGCCGATGAAGCTGGATCACGTAAACGTCTACGCGCTGGACGATGGTGACGGCTGGACGGTGATCGACACGGGCATGAACAGCCGCCGCAGCCGCGCGATCTGGGAGCGGCTGATGGCTGGTCCGCTGGGCGGCAAGCCGGTGCGCCGGGTGGTGGTGACGCATCACCACCCTGACCACATTGGCCTGGCCGGCTGGTTCCAGCGCGACCACGGCGCCGAGCTGGTCACCACCCGCACCGCCTGGCTGTTCGCGCGGATGCTGATGCTCGACGTGCAGGAGGTCTGGCCCGAGGAAACCCTGGCCTATTATCGCAGCGCCGGCATGGACCGGGCGTTTTACGACAAACGCGTCACTGAGCGCCCCTTCAATTTTGCCGACACGGTGCATCCGATGCCGCTGGGCTTTACCCGCATCCAGCAGGATAACGTGATCCGCATGGGCGGGCGCGACTGGGATGTGCATATCGGCAACGGCCACGCGCCCGAACACGCCACCTTCTGGAGCCGCGACGACCATCTGGTGCTGAGCGGCGATCAGATCCTGTCTACCATCAGCCCCAACATCGGCGTTTATGCCACCGAACCCATGGCCGACCCCTTGGGCGAATGGCTTGAGGCCTGCGAACGGCTGGCACCGCTGGCGCGCCCGGACCACCTGGCGCTTGGCGGCCACAAGCTGCCGTTCTCGCGGTTGCCGCTGCGCATGCAGCAGCTGATCGGCAACCATCACGGCGCGCTGGAACGGCTGCTGGAGCATCTGAACGAACCCCGCACCGCTGCCGATTGCTTTGCCGCGCTGTTCAAGCGCACAATCGGCGAGGGCGAATACGGCCTTGCACTGGTGGAGGCGGTGGCCCATGTAAATCATCTGTACCACACCGGTCAGGTGGCTCGCTGGAAACGCGAGGACGGTGCCTGGCTCTATCAGAATCGGGGGTAATGCACCCCCGCATGACATCACCATCGGGGGGGAAGCATGGACAACGAGATTTCAACCAGCGCCGAGGCGGCCGAGGCCGCGATCCTGCCCTGCTTGCATGAGGTCCATACCGACCCGGAGGCCTGCGCCGGGCTGACCAAGGTGCCCGAACGGCTGCAGCAGCCCGATGCCACCAAAAGCGCCTCGCGCTGGGCGTATGAGCGGCTGATCCTCTATATCCAGAACTTCGAAAAGCAGCTGGACGGCGAGCATGAGGTCGCCATGGGCTTCGCCGGCGGTGATGCCGGTGTGCTGCGGATCGAGGGCATCGGCTACTACGATCCTGACATCATCACCTTTTACGGCAGTGAGGCCAATGGCACCAAAACCCAGCTGGTGCAGCATGTCAGCCAGCTGAACGTGATGCTGCGCGCTGTGCCGAAACTGCGCCAGGCAGAGCCTGCGAACCGGATCGGCTTCCGGCTGGCCTCGGATCTGGACGCGGTCTGAGCGCAGCCGATTCGCGCCATGGCGGCCGCAGGGTCGTCCGCAGCGGACCGCGCGCGGCCGCAGGGCGGCAGATGCGACCCCGCGGCGCGCAACAGCGCCAATTTCTGCGGGATGCGCCGGAATGACGTGGTGACAGCCCGCGCCAAATCCAGTAATCACCGGCAAAACGCACGCGAATTTTGAGGGATAACGCACATGGCTGATCATCAGCACGGCTCCATGGACATCACCACTCAGGAGAAAGTCTATGCAGGGTTTCTGACTTTCATCACCCGCTCCGCCATCGCGCTGGTCATCTTCGCGCTGTTCCTGGCGATCTTCGCCAGCTGATCGGCTGAACCTGGGGCGGTGGTGATGCGCAACCTGCTGTGTCTCGGCGCGGCGCTGCTGGCGCTCGCGGGCTGTGCTGCGCCGCAGCAGCCCAATGCGGACGCCGCAACGCTGGCGCAGGTGGCCTATCGCCACCCGGGCCCGCCCAAGCTGACGCTCTACACGATGATCAACAACCGCACCGGCAGGGGCGGTCACGCCTCGTTGATGATCAACGCGTCGGAACGGGTGATCTTCGATCCTGCAGGCTCTTTCTATGCGCCGGTGGTGCCGGAGCGGAATGATGTGCTCTACGGCATCACCCCGGCGGTGGAGAAAGCCTATCGCGGCTCGCACGCGCGCAGCACGTTTCACGTGATGGTACAGGAGGTCGAGGTGACGCCGGCACAGGCCCAGCAAGCCTACCGGTTGGCGGTGACCAATGGCCGGGTGCCCGGCGCCTACTGCGCCCAGGCCACGGCGGCGATCCTGCAACAGATCCCCGGTTTCGAAGAGGTGGACCGCACGTTCTACCCGGAGAAACTGGCCGAACAGTTTGGCCAGCTGCCCGGCGTGCGCACAACCCGCTATTACGAAGACGACAACGCCGATCTCAAAGACGGAATTGCCCGCAACATCGCGGAGCTGAGCGCGGCCGCCAACTGACCGCGCCGCCTGGGCCGCGCTGTCACGCGGCCAAATACAACAGCAGCAACGATACCCCGCCAGCCCCCAGCGCAAAAAGCACGTTGCGGGTCAGATAGCCGACCGCGAACGTGGCCGCCGCGGCGGCGAAATGGATCAGGCTGGGGCTGCCGCCCGTGGGGGCGGGCCAGACCACCAGTGGCGCCACCAGCGCCGGCAGCACCGCCACGGCGGTATAGCGCAGATGCCGCATCAGCCAGGGCGCAATCGGCCTGCCGCCCATGAACCCCAGAAACACAAAGCGCAGTGCATAGCTGCCAAGCGCCAGTCCGGCGATGACGGTCCAAAGAACCGGGGTGGGGATGCTGCTCATTTCACGGTCTCCGCCTTGGATTTCTGCCGCTCCAGCCACAGTTCGGCCTGCGCCCCGGCAATCATGCCCGCGATCCCTGCAACGATCAGCCCCAGGTTATAGGGCAGCATTGCCGCGGGCAGGGATGTCGCGACCGCCACCAGGCAGGCCACGATATGCGCCGGGGTGCGCAGCATCGGCCCGATCATGGTCAAAAACGCCAGTGGCAACACGAAATCCACGCCCCAGCTCTCGGGAATGCGGCTGCCGGCCATCACCCCGGCTATGGTCGCGATCACCCAGGCCGGGGTTACGATGCCATTGGTGCCCAGGAAATAGGCCATCCGTTGCGCGGTGGTCATCCGCGGCTCGTTCTCGAATTTGACGATCGACAGCGCATAGGACTGATCGACCACAAAATAGGCCGCCAGCGCCCGCTGCCACATCGGCGCATCGCCCAGGTATGGCGTCAGCGAGGCGGAATACATCGCCATCCGCAGGTTCACCGCCAGCGCCGAGACCAGCACGATCAGCAGCGGCGCGTTCTCCTGCATCAGCTGGAGCGCGGTGAACTGCGCCGCCCCGGCAAAGACCGCCAGCGAAAAGGCAAAAGCCTCCGGCGCGATCAGCCCAGCCTCTGCCGCCAGAACGCCGAACAGGAAGCCAAAGGGCGAGGCCATGAAGAGAAACGGCGCGCTGTCGCGAAAGCCTTGCCAAAAGGCTGATTTGGTGGTGGAGCTTGCCATCTGTGCGTCCTAGATTGCCTGCATCCGGCCTACGCCGGACGCAGGAGGAATGCAATTGGTGAGCATGGATATCACGTCAGAATATCTGATCGCCCCCGGGGTCTCGAACCCCCGGCTGACCCGCGCTGTCACCGGCACCGATCAGAACGGCGACGCCCTCGAGATCGCCGTGGTCGAGGAGCGCCCACTGACCATCTTCCTGAACTCGCAGGAAATTGTCACCGCCATGACCATCGGCGACTACCCGGAATACCTGGCGCTGGGGTTTCTGCGCAATCAGCGCATGCTGCGCGACAACGACGAGGTCACCGGCGTCGATTATGACGAGGATCTGGAAACCGTGGTGGTGCGCACCGCGGTGGAGACCAGCCACGAAGAGAAGCTGAAGAAGAAGACCCGCACGTCCGGCTGCGCAGTCGGCACCGTCTTTGGTGACATGATGGAGGGGCTGGAGGATGTGCGCCTGCCCGAAGCCGAGATCCGCACTTCCTGGCTTTACGCGCTGGCGCACAAGATCAACCGCACCCCCTCGTTGTACCTCGAGGCAGGGGCGATCCACGGCACCGTGCTGTGCCATCAGGACCGCCCGCTGGTCTATATGGAGGACGTCGGCCGCCACAACGCGGTGGACAAGATCGCCGGCTGGATGCTGTCCGAAGGCGCCGATCCCGCGGACAAGATCCTTTATACAACCGGACGGCTGACGTCGGAGATGGTGATCAAGACCGCGATGATGGGCATCCCGGTGCTGGCGTCGCGCTCCGGTTTCACCGCCTGGGGGGTCGAGATCGCCCGCGAGGTTGGCCTCACCCTGATCGGCCGCATGCGCGGTCAGCGGTTCATCTGCCTGTCAGGCGAGGAGCGGTTGCTGCGCGACATGGATCCGAAAGACGCACCGGTTGAAGACAAGAAGCACAGGCGGAAGGGGGCGGAATGAGAGTTGAGATTTTGAACAGGAAGGACGGACCTGTCGGCATTGGAGGGGTGTTTTGACCAAAGCTCCCCTCGGCGTCATCCTTGCAGGCGGCCTTGCAACGCGTATGGGCGGCGGTGACAAGGGTCGACTGTTGATCGACGGCCAAAGCCTTTTGTCCCGCGTGGTCGACCGGCTGTCGCCGCAGGTCGCGCGGTTGGCACTCAACGCCAATGGCGACCCGGAGCGGTTCGCCGACCTGGACTTGCCGGTCATTGCCGACTCGATTGAGGGCTTTGCAGGTCCGCTGGCGGGCGTTCTCGCAGGTCTCGATTGGGCGGCAGAGCAGGGGGCTGACACCATTGTCACCGCTGCTGCCGACACGCCCTTCTTCCCGCAGGATCTGGTCGCCCGTCTGACCGCCGCGGCCGAGGGCATGGAGCATCCGCTGGTGCTCGCCACCAGCCCGCGCAGCGGCGACGAGGCACTGAAATCCGGCGGCGGCAAGCGCGTGAACCGCCACCCGGCCTTCGGCCTCTGGCCCGTCGCCCTGCGCGATGACCTGCGCGCGGCGCTTCAGGACGGGCTGCGCAAGGTGGTGCTCTGGACCGACCGGCACGGCGGCCGCGAGGCGCGGTTCGAAGCCGAGCCCTTCGACCCCTTCTTCAACATCAACACGCCCGAGGATCTGGCGCGCGCCGAGGCGCTGCTGGCATGAAGATCTACGGTGTCACCGGCTGGAAGAACAACGGCAAGACCGGGCTGATGGAGCGGCTGGTGGCCGAGATCACCGCTCGCGGGCTGAGGGTCTCCACCATCAAACACGCCCATCACGGCGCGGATGTGGACCAGCCCGGCACCGACAGCCACCGCCACCGCATGGCCGGCGCGGCGGAGGTGGTGCTGGCCAGCCCCGCCCGTATCGCCATCATGCAGGAGCTGCGCGGCCAGCCGGAGCCGCCGCTCGCCGATCTGTTGGCACGACTAGCCCCGGTCGATCTGGTGCTGGTAGAGGGCTACAAGCGCGAAGCTCACCCCAAGATCGAAGCGCACCGCACTGAGGCAGGCACGCCGCTGATCGCGACCACGGATCAGTCCATTCGCGCGGTTGCCAGCGATGGGTCGCCGGATCTGGCCCGGCCGGTGTTTGATCTGGACGATACCGTGGCAATTGCCGATTTCCTGCTGGCTGATCTGGGCCTGTAGCCCCCCATCCCCGAGGTTGCCGACATGACCCTGACACCACCGCCCCTGAACAATGACTGTTTCGCCCTGCCTGCGGGCGTCAACTGGACACCGGTGGATGAGGCGCTGGCGCTGCTGCGCGCGCGGCTGGCCCCGGTCACCGGGGTTGAGACCGTGCCGCTGACGGATGCGCTGGGCAGGGTGCTGGCGCAGGACGTCTTGGCCCGTCGCGCCAACCCGCCGCAGGCCAACACCGCAGTGGATGGCTATGGCTTTGCCAGCGGGCGGGACGACGGCGCGCACGTTTTGCCGCTGGTGCAGGGGCGGGCGGCGGCAGGGGTGCCCTTTGACGGCGCGGTACCTGCGGGCCATGCCATCCGGGTCTTGACCGGCGCGGCGTTGCCGGATGGCGTCGACACTGTGATCCTTGAGGAAGACGTGAATACAGACGGCCGCCAGATCGCCTTCAACGGGCCGCTGAAGCCGGGCGCCAACACCCGCCGTGCGGGAGAGGACGTGCAGGCAGGCGCGGTGATCCTGACCGCCGGCCGGGTGATCACCCCCGCCGATCTGGCGCTGGCCGCCGCCACCGGCCTGGGAGAGCTGCCGCTGCGCCAGCCCCTGCGCGTCGGGGTGCTGTCCACCGGCGACGAGCTGGTCGAGCCGGGCGCGGACGCTGCCAAGGGACAGATCTATGATGCCAACCGGCCGATGCTGCTGGCGCTGATGCGGCAGATGGGGTTTCAGGCAGTGGATCTGGGCCGCGCTGCCGATGATCGCGAGGGGTTGCGGGAAAGGCTGGATGATGCAACGGCGCGCACGGATGTGATCCTGACCTCGGGCGGCGCCTCTGCCGGGGATGAGGACCACGTCTCTGCCCTGTTGCAAGAAACCGGCGCGATGCAGGAATGGCGGATCGCGCTGAAGCCGGGCCGCCCGCTGGCGCTGGGGATGTGGCAGGGCACGCCGGTCTTCGGCCTGCCTGGCAACCCGGTGGCGGCGCTGGTCTGCACGTTGATTTTCGCCCGCCCGGCCATAGGGCTGCTGGCGGGGGCAGGCTGGCAGCGCCCGCAAGGGTTCGACGTGCCCGCAGGTTTTGAAAAGCGCAAGAAACCGGGCCGCCGCGAATACCTGCGCGCCCGGATGCGGGAGGGCCGGGCCGAGGTGTTCCCATCCGAAGGCTCCGGCCGCATCAGCGGCCTCAGCTGGGCCGAGGGGTTGGTGGAGCTGCCCGATGGCGCGGTGCATGTAAAACCGGGGGATCTGGTACGCTTCATCCCCTACGGCAGTTTCGCGATGTAGCAGCGGAACTCCCGCCCGCGGCTCGGCGCATCACAGATGCTTGCCCGCCGTTGGGCCCGGCGCCGCGCTGACGCGCGGCGGGGGCTCCTTCATCGTTCTGAAAATACGCATCCGTCACCCGCAGGGCCGCGCTTGCGGCCAGCAGGGGAGGGCTGGGTGCGACCGGTTGCCCTTTAGTCGAAGGTGCCCGCCACCCGGCCCAGCAGCATGAAAGCGCGGGCAGTTCGGGTGTCGCCCAGGGCAGAGATCTCGCTGTCGGTTGCCTCTGCCTCGAACTCGGAGAACATCTGGTCGAACCGACGCAAGAAGTGATGCGCCGCATCGCGGAAAATCGGATCCTGTTTCATTCGGGCCGCGGTCAGCGCCAGCGAACTGCGATCACGCACCCCGCCCAAGGCCGCCACCGCGCGGCCACGCGCGCCTTGGCCAAACTGGCGCCAGATCTCGGGGCGGGCCATGTCGGGGCGCAGGTCGTCCATGTAGATGCCGTCCTGGCTGAGCAGCGTCAGCACATCCTGCGCCGCTTGGATCACCTGCGCCGCCTTGCGATCCTTCAGCGCGGCCCGCAGCGCGGCAAAGCCCTCGGTGTCCTCGGCCGTTTCGGGAAAGTTCAGCGCCCGGATGAACTGATCCGCGCTCAGCGTCGGCGCCTCCGCCTCAGGCGGGGGTTCCAGGGCCAGCGATCCCTGCTCAGCTGCGGTGAGCTCTGCGGCGGCCGCCGGAATGGCGGGGCGCGCCGGTTGGTTGCGACGGCTGGTGTGAAAGGTCGCCAGCGCGGTCTCGGTCTTGCGCGTCGCCTCGGCGATCTCCTCCAGCCGCTTGGCAACAGAAGGCTCCGCCACCGCGGACTGCTGCTGCGAGTGGGTCAGATAGGTCTGGCGCAGCCCGTCGATGGCGGCCTGTAACTGCTCGCATTCCTCGCGCACCACGCGGGCCGAGCGCGCCGCCGAGGCCGCCACCCACAGCATCGCAAGCGGCAGCACCAGGGCCAGCAGCGCGGCGATCCGGTCGGCCCACTGCGCAAGGCCGCTGTCCTGCGGCGCAAATAGATACAGCCCCGCAGCCGCCACCAGCCACAACGCCCCCAGCCCGATGGCCGCCAGCTCGGCGCCGCCAAGACCATTGGCGGGCGGGCCATCGAGCCGCCGCAACGCACGACCGCCGCCCTGTGGGCTGCTGATGTCCGATCTGCTGGTTGGACCTGTCATCTGGGTGTGCCGCCTTGCGGATCAGGAATAGACGATCTTGAGGATTTCATAGGCGCGGTCGCCGCCCGGCGTGCGCACCTCCACGCTGTCGCCTTCTTCCTTGCCGATCAAAGCGCGGGCGATGGGGGATTTGATGTTCAGCAGGCCCGCCTCGATGTTGGCTTCGTGTTCGCCAACGATCTGCCAGGATTTCTCCTCGTCGGTGTCTTCGTCCACCACGGTGACCTTGGCGCCGAACTTGATGGCGCCGGACAGTTTGGAGGGGTCGATCACATCGGCCAGCGACAGAAGCCCCTCCAGTTCCTTGATGCGGCCCTCGATGAAGGACTGCTTTTCGCGGGCAGAGTGGTACTCGGCGTTTTCGGACAGGTCGCCCAGCTCACGCGCTTCGGCGATGGCCTGGATGATGGCCGGGCGTTCGACCGACTTGAGGGTCTTCAGTTCGCTTTCCAGCGCAGCATGACCCTTGGGGGTCATCGGGATCTTTTCCATGAGATTGGTCCAGGTCGCTTAGTGTTCTTGTCAGGTGGAAAACCGTAGCCCCGCAGCATAGGCTGCGGGGCGTTCGGTCCGGTTGACAGATACCTGACCCAATCCCGCGCCCGATTTCAAGTGGGCGCGAGCTGTTCGCGGGTGGTTATTGCCGTAATCCGGGGGATTTACGCGGGTTTTCCACAGCTTTGCGCGGAAAAATGCCGCCAGCCCCACCGCCGCGCAATGCGGCCTGCCACAACAGATCAATCATATTGCACCGCCTCGTACTCGATCCCGTTTTCGTCGTGGAAGTAAAACCGCCGCCCCGGCTCGTAGTCGCCATGGTTCATCGGCGTGAACCCGGCCGCCTTGACCGCATCTTCTGTGGCGTCCAGGTCCGGCACGATCACTGCCAGATGGTTCAGCCCGCCGATGATGCCATAGCTTTCCGGCGCTTTGACCGCGGCAGTGGGCGGCGCATAGAGCGCCACATAGCTGCTCGCCTCGCCCACATGCACGCTGTAGCCACCGTTTTTGGCCTCGCCCTCCCAGCGGATGTGCCAGCCGAACACCTTTTGCATCCAGGCGGCGGTGCCGTGTGGGTCAGCGACGGTGACGTTGGCGTGTTCCAGTACTGCGGTCATGCTAAATCTCCTGTTTTATGCTTGCGGAAACCTGTTGATACGACTCACCGTAATTCCTAAACCTAACTTCAGCTCAAGCATTTTTTCAGGAGACCCCATGCCCCCCTCCGCAGGCATTTCCATCGGCTATCTGGCCGACCGCACAGGACTGGCGGTGTCCGCCATCCGCTATTACGAGGCGCAGGGGCTGGTGGAGCCTTGGCGCAACGCGGGCGGCCAGCGCCGCTTTCACCGCGCCGACATCCGGCGGCTCAGCTTCATCATGATCGCCCAGCAGATTGGCTTTTCGCTGCCGCAGATCCGCGGCTTCCTGCGCGGCCTGCCAAATGGCCGCACCCCGACCAAGCGGGACTGGGCGGCAATCTCGGCTGAGTTCCGCACCCTGCTGGACCAGCGAATCGAAACCCTAGTGAAACTGCGCGACAATCTGGACGGCTGCATCGGTTGCGGCTGCCTGTCGCTGTCGTCTTGCAGGCTCTACAATCCCGACGACCGCGCTGCCGCGCGGGGCAAGGGGCCCAGATACCTGATGGGAGACAGCCCAGAGACGGAAAATGATGCTTGAGCGGCGAATTTGGGCGCACTTTTTGTCCCAGATGCCTGTTTTACAACTCCGTGACGCGGTGTTTGGATTGACCCGGCAGCCTGCCAGCAGCTAAGCAACCGCGAAAGAATATTGCGCCCACCGACGTCTCGTGGTGGGGCCGGTAGCGAATACAAAGCCAAGGAGCGCCGCAAAATGGCCGAGATTGAACGCGAAGCGATGGAATACGACGTGGTGATCGTCGGGGCCGGCCCGGCCGGCCTGTCCGCGGCTATCCGTCTGAAACAGCTGGATTCCGACCTCGAAGTCGTCGTGTTGGAAAAAGGCTCAGAGGTGGGCGCGCATATCCTGTCTGGTGCGGTGCTGGATCCCTGCGGTCTCGACGCGCTGATCCCCGACTGGAAAGAAAAGGGCGCGCCGCTGAACGTGCCGGTGAAGGAGGACAATTTCCTGATGCTGGGCGAGGCGGGGCAAGTCCGCATCCCCAACTTCCCGATGCCGCCGCTGATGAACAACCACGGCAATTACATCGTCTCGATGGGCAACGTCTGCCGCTGGATGGCCGAACAGGCCGAGGCGCTGGGGGTGGAGATCTTTCCCGGTATGGCCTGTTCCGAGCTGGTCTACGGCGACAATGGCGAGGTGAAGGGCGTGATCGCGGGCGAGTTCGGCAAGAACCCCGACGGCACCCCCGGCCCGGCCTATGAACCCGGCATGGAGCTGCACGGCAAATACGTCTTCCTGGGCGAGGGCGTGCGCGGCTCGCTGTCCAAGGAAGTGATCGCCAAATACGGTCTGTCCGACGGCAAGGAGCCGCAGAAATACGGGCTTGGCATGAAGGAGATCTGGGAGATCGACCCGGCCAAGCACAAGGAAGGCACCGTGACCCACACCATGGGCTGGCCGCTTGGCAAGAACGCGGGTGGCGGCTCGTTCATCTACCACCTGGACAACAACCAGGTCTATGTCGGCTTCGTGGTGCACCTGAACTACAAGAACCCGCACCTGTTCCCCTACATGGAATTCCAGCGCTTCAAGCACCACCCGGTGGTGGCAGAGCTGCTGAAGGGCGGCAAGCGGGTGGCGTATGGTGCTCGCGCGATCACCGAAGGCGGCTGGCAGTCGATGCCAAAACTGGTCGCGCCCGGCGTGGCGCTGCTGGGCTGTGCGGCGGGCATGGTCAATGTGCCGCGCATCAAGGGCAACCACAACGCGATGCTGTCCGGGAAGGCCGCGGCCGAAGCCGCCTATGAGGCAATCCGGGCGGAGCGTTCGGGCGACGAGCTGGTGACCTATGAGGCCGACGTACGTACCGGCGCCATCGGTGACGACCTCAAGAAGGTGCGCAACGTAAAGCCGATGTGGTCCAAATGGGGTCTTACCGCCTCGCTGGCGCTGGGGGGGCTGGACATGTGGACCAACACCTTCGGTTTCTCTCTATTTGGCACCCTCGGCCACGGCAAGAACGACGCCGAGGCCACCGAGGAGGCCGCCAAGCACAAGCCGATCGACTATCCCAAGCCGGATGGCGTGCTGTCCTTCGACCGGCTGACCAACGTCAGCTTCTCGATGACCAACCACGAGGAAAGCCAACCCTGCCATCTGCGTCTGGGCAACGAGGACACGCCGATCCGGGTCAACCTGCCGAAATACGCCGAACCTGCGCAGCGCTACTGCCCGGCCGGGGTGTACGAGGTGGTAGAAAAAGACGGCCAGCCGGAGTTCGTCATCAACTTTCAGAACTGCGTTCACTGCAAGACCTGCGACATCAAGGATCCGGCCCAGAACATCACCTGGACCACGCCGCAGGGCGGCGACGGGCCGAATTACCCGAACATGTAACGGCAAGTTTACGCATTCGGCAGGCTTTTGCCGGAATATGGGGGCGGTCTTCGGGCCGCCCCATTGCGTGTTCGCGGACAGCGCACTACGCTTTCGGGGTAACGCAAGAGCAGTAAACCGCAAGGGGGGTCCCGCGTGCCCGTATCCATCTTTCGCAGCCTGACAGGGGCGGCGCTCGTCGCCGTATGCGCCGCTTTCCCGCCCGCCGTGCAGGCCGGTGGGTTGGCGGGGTCCTACCTCGCCGGGCGCGCCGCCAAATACGACAGCGATTTTGCCGCGGCGGCGCTCTATTACACCCAGGCGTTGGCGCGCGATCCCAAGAACCCGCTGTTGATGGAAAACGTCGTCTTTGCCCAGCTGGCCATGGGCCAGGCGGAGGCTGCGGTGCCGGTGGCCAAGCGGCTGCTGCAAACCGGCGCGCGCAGCCAGGTCGGCAATGTGGTGATCGCCGGCAGTCATGCCATGAACGGCAACTTTGCAGCCATCCTCGCGCGCGACCCCGCGCTTGAGGCCATCCACCCGCTGGTGGACGGGCTGTTGCAGGCCTGGGCGCATGTCGGCGCCGGCTCTGTCTCCAACGCCTTGCAAGCCTTCGACGATCTGGCCGAGGACGAAAGCCTGCGCCCCTTCGTCCTTTATCACCGCGCGTTGGCGCTGGCTTCCGCCGGAGATTATGGTGGCGCGGATGCGCTGTTTGCAGCGGATGACGGACGCTTGGCGGCGCTCAGCCGACGCGCCGCGATTGCGCGGGTGCAGATCCTGTCCCAGCTGGGCCGCAACGACGACGCCCGCGCGGTGCTGCGCGACGCGTTCTCGGATCGGCTCGACCCCGGCCTGGCGGCGCTGGACGCGCAGCTGAGCGCCGACGAGACCTTGGCCTTCACCATCGCGCCAACCCCGCGCGATGGCATCGCCGAGGTGTTCTTTACGCTTGGCTCTGCCCTGAACGGCGACACCGCCAATGATTATGTGCTGATGTACGCCCGCATGGCGGCCGCGCTGCGGGCGGACCATGTGGATGCGCTCCTGCTTAGCGCCAGTCTGCTGGACCAGATGGGGCGCTATGAGCTGTCGGTGGCCACCTATCGGCAGGTGCCCAGCGGCCATCCGGATTACCACGCGGCGGAAATGGGCCGCGCCGAGGCGCTGCGCCGCGCCGCCAAACCCGAAGCCGCCGCCGAAGTTCTGACCCAGCTTAGCCGGGCGTTTCCCGATCAGGCCAGCGTCTATGTCAGCCTCGGTGACCTGCTGCGCCAGCAGGAGGATTACGCCGGCGCCGCCGCGGCCTATGACAAGGCGCTGGAGTACATGTCCGAGGACGCCGGGGGGCGCTGGTTCCTGCTTTATGCCCGCGGCATCTGCCACGAACGGCTGGACCAGTGGTCGCAGGCAGAGGCGGACTTCCGCGCCTCGCTGGCGCTGGAGCCGGACCGGCCACAGGTGTTGAACTACCTCGGCTATTCGCTGGTGGAAAAGAACATCAAACTGGACGAGGCGCTGGAGATGATCGAGCGCGCCGTCGCTGCGCGTCCCGACAGCGGATATATCGTCGATTCCTTGGGCTGGGTGCTGTTCCGTCTGGGCCGCTTTGACGAAGCGGTCGCGCATATGGAGCGCGCGGTGGAGCTAATGCCGGTCGACCCGGTGGTCAATGATCACCTGGGCGATGTCTACTGGGCGGTGGGCCGCGCCCGCGAGGCGGAGTTCCAGTGGAAACGCGCGCTGTCCTTCGTGGACCCCGAGGACACCGACGGCGAGGCTGACCCTGAGCGCATCCGCCGCAAGCTGCAAATCGGTCTCGATGCGCTCCTGGCCGAGGAGGGCGCGCAGCCGCTGAAAGTCGCCAATGGCGGTTGAGGTTCTTGCACCCGCCAAGATCAACCTGACCCTGCATGTGACCGGCCGCCGCGCGGATGGCTATCACCTGCTTGATTCGCTGGTGGTCTTTGCCGATACCGGCGACCGGCTGCGCATCGCGCCCGGCGACGAACTTGCGCTGGAGGTCAGCGGCCTGTTCGCCGCGGGCGTGCCGACAGACCAGCGCAATCTTCTGTGGCAAGCGGCCAAGGGGGCCGGCTGGCGCGGCTGGATCCATCTCGACAAGCAGCTGCCGCATGGCGCCGGCATCGGCGGCGGCTCCTCGGACGCGGCGGCGCTGCTGAAGACCATCGCGGGGCAGGATGGGCGCATACCGGACGATCTGCCGCTGTCGCTGGGGGCCGATGTGCCGGTCTGCATGGCGGCGCGCGCCGCGCGGATGCAGGGCATCGGTGAAGCGGTCACCCCGGTGGCGCTGCCACAGCTGCACGCACTCCTGGTCAATCCCGGCGTGCAGCTGCCCACTGGCGCGGTGTTTTCAGCGCTGGACTGCCGCACCAATGCGGCTATGCCTGCCGCAATTCCCGCCTTCACCGACGCCGCCGACTGCGCCGCCTGGCTACAAGAGCAGCGCAACGATCTGGAAGCCCCGGCTTGCCAACTGGCGCCGCAGATCGACCGCACCCTGGCGGATCTACGCGCCTCGCGCCAGGCGCTGATGGCACGCATGTCCGGCTCCGGTGCCACCTGCTTTGCGCTCTACCCCACGAAAAAGGCCGCCCATATGGCGGCCTATGACATTGGCGCGGAACATCCCGATTGGTGGTGTAGCGCCGTCGCGCTGGCCTGAAACACCCTCGCGACCAGTGGCTCCCGCCCGTGGCACGGCGCATCAAAGATGCTTGGCCGCCGTTTGGCCGAGCGCCGCGCTGCCGCGCGGCGGGCCAGCGTTTCTTTCTGGTTGAAAATACTCCGGGGTAAGGCCGCAAAGCCGAGGGGCAGCGGCCCTCAAACCCCGCTCAGCTGAGGCGCGCCACGACGTAATTGGCGAGGTCGCTCAACATGTCGCGGATTTCGTGCCCGGGCAGCTTCTCCAGCGCCGTGCGGGCCTTGGCCGCCCACATCAGCGCATCCTGCCGCGTCGCCTCCAGAGTGCCGTATTTCGCCATCAGCGCCAGCGCCTGCTCCAGATCGCCATCCTTCTGCTTGCCCTTCTCGATGGTGCGGGTCCAGAAAGCGCGCTCCTCGTCGGTGGCCTGCGCCACCGCCTTGATCACCGGCAGGGTGAGCTTGCGTTCGCGAAAATCGTCGCCGACGTTCTTGCCGGTCGCCTTGGCATCGCCCTGGTAGTCCAGCAGATCATCGGCAATCTGGAACGCAATCCCCAACGCGTCGCCATAGGCAAACAGCGCCTTCACCTGATCTTCCGGTGCGCCGGCGATCACCCCGCCCACTTCGGTTGCGGCGGAAAACAGCGCCGCGGTCTTGCCGCGCACCACTTGCAGATAGACGTCCTCATCCGTTTTCAGGTTAGACGCCGCGGTCATCTGCAGCACTTCGCCCTCGGCGATGGTGGCCGACGCATTGGCGAGGATGTCCAGCACCCGCAAACTGCCGGTTTCCACCATCAGTTGAAAGCTGCGGGCAAACAGGTAATCGCCGACCAGAACGGAACTTTTGTTGTCCCACAGCAGGTTGGCGGTGGGTCGACCGCGACGCTGCCCGCTTTCGTCTACCACGTCGTCATGCAGCAGCGTAGCGGTGTGGATGAATTCGACCGTTGCGGCCAGCTTCAGGTGATGGTCGCCGCCGTAGCCGCACAGCCGCGCGGCCGCCAGCGTCAACATCGGCCGCAGCCGCTTGCCGCCGGCCTCCACCAGATGCGCGGTCACCTCGGGGATGCGCGGCGCATGGCGCGAGGCCATCCGGTCGCGGATCAGCGCGTTTACCGCATCCAGTTCCTGGCTCAGCGTGGCGGCCAGCATCTCATGCGGCTTCTTGGTCATCACTTGGTCCATCACATTCCCGCCTGCGAGGCTCGACAAGGTAGGCGCCTTGCCCTTAGATCCTGTTCCATGAAAGAGCTTTTGCGCAGCACCGATCCGACGATCATGGCCTTTGCCTCCGCCCTCCTTGAGGGAGAGGATATAGACTGCTTTCAAATGGACGTAAATATGAGCATCCTGGAAGGCGGCATCGGCATTTTTCCGCGCCGCCTGATGGTGCGCGCGGCGGATTACGACGATGCGCTGGTGGTGATGCGCGACAACGAAATCCCCCTGGGCAGATGAGCGGGTTTGCCGACACGGAGCTGAGCTGCAACGGGTTTCTGGGCGGCCGGGTGCAGCTGTGGCAGCCGCTGGCAGGCTACCGCGCGGGGGTGGACCCTGTGCTGTTGGCCGCGAGCGTTCCGGCGCGTGCGGGTGATGCGGTGCTGGAGCTGGGCTGCGGCGCGGGTCAGGCGCTGTTGTGTCTCGGCGCAAGGGTGCCGGATCTGACGTTGGCCGGGGTAGAGTTGCAACCGCCTTACGCGGAGCTCGCCCGCCGCAACGCCGCGGCCAACGGCCATCAGCTGGAGGTCTTCGAGGCGGATCTGGCGGCCTTGCCCGCGGCGTTGAAACAGCGCCAGTTCGCGCATGTCATCGCCAATCCGCCCTATTACAAACCGGGCGCCCACAGCCCGGCGCGCGACGCCGGGCGGCAGGTCGCTCTGGGCGAAGGCACGCCGCTGGCCGACTGGGTGCGCATTGCCGCGCGGCGTCTGACCTACCGCGGCCACCTCCACATGATCCAGCGCGCTGACAGGCTGCCCGACATGTTGGCCGCCTGCGCGGGGTGTCTCGGCTCGGTCGAGGTGTTGCCGCTGGCGCCGCGCCCGCAGCGCGCGGCAGAGCTGGTGATCCTGCGCGCGCGTAAGGGCGGGAAGGCGGATTTTCGTCTGCATGCGCCGCTGGTTTTGCACCAGGGGGCCCGGCATGAACGCGATGGCGATAGCTATACGGCCGAGATCCGGGCGGTTTTGCGCGAAGGTGCAGCGCTACCCTGGCCCTGAGGTTGTGTTTTTAGAAATCGCGCTCATCTATGCACTGATCGCGGTTGTTTCAACCTCTGCGCGGCCTGTGATCGTCGTTTTCAGTCGGTATTTGCGCGCGCTTGGCGTCGCATGCGCGGCACTCAGCCGATGTGAATATTTCATGACAAAAATGCTGCGGCTGCGGCGTGACAGACGCAAAAACTTATGCTCCACTCAATCTGTCCGACACATCTAGCTCAATAGAGGAGGAGTGCCATGAGCATCAGCTCGCACCTGACCGAACTTAAGAAGAAGCACGAGCATCTGAGCATGGAAGTGGAACAGGCCCAGCGATCGCCAAGTACCGACGGGCTGCAAATCGCAACAATGAAAAAACAAAAGCTCAAGCTGAAGGAAGAGATTGAGCGCCTGTCTTCCGAGACAGTCTGAGGTTCCCGCCGGGCCAACCGCCCGGCATTTTCACGTCTAGGGTCGCCCCGCTACGGCGACCCTTTTCTGTTTGCGGGGGGCAGAGCGGCGGGACGGCCAGGCAAGAAGGGCAGGTGGGCGCGGGGGTGGCATCGCCGCGTCCTACCCGGTCGCGCTGGCGCGGGCGGCAATCAGCGCCCCGGCGGTGACGAGCGCGGCCGCCAGCGCCAGCCCCCAGCTGGCCGTGGCCACACCGGCCAGCACCAGCACCAGCGTCGACAGCAAGGGCGCCGCATAGGAACTGGTCCCCAGCATTTGGATATCGCCCTGTTTTACACCGATGTCCCAGACATAAAACGCCAGCCCCACCGGCCCCAGCCCCAGCATCAGCGTCGATAGCCAGCCCAAGCCGCCGACGGGCCAGACCGTGTCCTCCAACGCGAAATGCAGCCCCCAGGAGGCCAACGCCGTGGCCAGACAGAACACTGCGACCGAGCTGGTCGGCGCCCCGCCGAGCCGCCGCGACAGCACCGAATAGCCCGACCAGGTCAGCGCGCACAGCAGGGCCAGCCCGTAGCCCGGCAGAAACTGCGCCTGAAACCCTGCGCCGCCGCCGGAAATAATCGTGGCCGCCCCCGCAAAGCCGAGCACCGCACCGATCAGATGACCCGGCTTCAGCCGCTCGCCGGGCAACAGCCCGGAGAACAGCACGATCAGCAGCGGCCAGAGATAGGCGATCAACCCGGCCTCGGCGGCGGGCGCCAATCGCAAGGCAGAGAAATACAGCGCGTGATAGCCAAACAGACCCAGCGTGCCAAAGGCATAGACTCGCAGCGGGACATGCCGCAGCTGGCCCAGCTTGCCGCTGGTGGCGGTCCAGACCAGCCCCAGCGTGCCGCCGATGGTGAAACACAGCGCGTTCAGCAGCAGCGGCGGCGTGGGGGCGGAACCCACCGTCAGCAAGGCTAGCAGCGACCACAACAGAACAGCGATAAAACCGATGGCGGTCGCGCGGGAGCGGGTCATGTCGGGGGAATGTCCTTGGCGGGAATGATCTCAAAAGCCTCTGATATGTATGCGGTCTTTTCGATCTCGGCAATAAACCAATCGCGAAAGGCGGCGATCTGGGGGCGGTTTTCGGTGCCGGTGGCGCAGAGAAAGCGGAAATGCGCGTCCGTCTCGATGGCGGTCTTGAACGGCGCCACCAGGCGGCCCGCGTGCAGGTCCGTCACGATGATCGGCCGCCGTCCCAGCGCCACGCCGACCCCGGCCAGTGCTGCATCGATGGCGTGGTCGGCCTGCGAAAACCAGGCCCCGTGGGTGGGGGTGAATTCAATCCCCTGCGAACGGAACCAGACTGGCCAGTCGCAGGGCGGATCGAGGAAGTTCAGCGACTCGTCAAACAAGAGCGGTGCTTCGATCAGGCTATCGGGGGTGGGGTAGCGCTCAGCCAGCTCCGGCGTCATCACCGGTGTCATCCAGTCCTTGCGCAGCGGCATCGCCCAGACACCGTCGTCCGGGCCATAGCCAAAGCGGATCGCCACATCCACCTCATCGCGGGCAAAATCCATTTGCCGCAGCGTGGCCGAGAACCGCAGATCGATCTCCGGGTGGCTGCGGGCAAATTCGTAGAGCCGTGGTGCCAGCCATTTCGAGGTCAGCGCCGGGCCTGCGGTCACCGTCAGCGTGGTGTTGTCCTGCAACCGCCGGGTGGCGCGCCAGGCGGCGCTCAGCCTCTCAAAACCGTCGGTGGTGCCTGGCGCCAGTGTCTTGCCCGCTTCGGTCAGCTGCACCGCGCGGTTGAGCCGGTGAAACAACGGCTCCCCCAGATGGTCCTCCAGCGATTTCACCTGAAACGACAGGGCGGCAGGGGTCACGTGCAACTCCTCTGCCGCCTTGGCAAAGGACATATGGCGGGCGGCAGCCTCAAAGGCGCGCAGGGCGGTCAGCGGGGGCAGACGATCAGACATCTTCACATAAGTAATACTTAACTGAAGCGCGGAGAAGTCTCGTTTGTCAGTTTGTCCGCAAGCGCGCATATTCAACACACGAAAAGGATGTTTATCCGACCCAAGGAGGCCCTAGATGCTTGAATACTCCGCAAATGCTGCCGTCAAATCCGCCATGACCCGTGCCCATGTGGCCCGTGGTGCGGTTCTGAAACAAGCGTTCAAATGGCTGGCAGGCAAATGCTCGGTGTCGGCTCTCCGCCCACGGGTCTCGCGCTGGGCCTGACCGCCCGCCGCCGCAGAATTTCCCGCTGAGCCTGAGCGCGCAAGGCACTTACGGGATAGAAAAGGGCCGGTCCTGCAGGACCGGCCCTTACCGTTTCAGCGGTCAGCGTGGCTCAGACAAAGAACTGTGCGCCATTGGCCGAGATGGTTGAGCCGTTGATGAAGCCCGAGTCGTCGGAGGCCAGGAACGCGACGCAGCGTGCGATTTCCTCCGGCTCGCCCAGGCGGCCGGTTGGGATCTGGCTGATGATCGACTCGCGCACCTTCTCCGGCACCGCCATCACCATTTCGGTGGCAATATAGCCAGGGCAGACGGCGTTGGCGGTGATGCCTGCGCGCGCGCCTTCCTGGGCCAGCGATTTCACGATGCCCAGATCGCCCGCCTTAGTCGCGGCATAGTTCACCTGGGCAAACTGCCCCTTCTGTCCGTTGATCGAAGAGATCACGATGACGCGGCCGAACTTGCGCTCGCGCATGCCGGGCCAGACCGGATGCACGGTGTTGAACACGCCGGTGAGGTTGGTGTCGATCACTTCTTGCCACTGTTGTGGGGTCATCTTGTGGAATGGCGCATCGCGGGTGATGCCGGCATTGGCTACCACGATGTCGATCGGGCCCAGCTCTTCCTCAACCTTGGCGATGCCGGCGGCGCTGTCCTCATAGCTGCCAACATTCCATTTGTAGGTCTTGATGCCGGTCTCGTCGGTAAAGTTCGCCGCGGCTTCGTCATTGCCGGCATAGGTTGCTGCAACTGTGCAGCCCTGCGCCTTCAGCGCCTGGGAAATTGCTGCGCCAATGCCGCGGGAGCCGCCGGTGACGAGTGCAGTTCGTGCCATTCAAGAATCCTCCTGTTGTCTTATTATCGGTAATCTTATTGTAATCTTTCGACCAGTCTAGCAACAATATTGCGCGACGCACATTCTGCGCTGCCGCATAAAATTGTCGCACCTGCGCCTTCTGCCAATGAGATAACGGTCGAATGTAAAAGAAAAAGGGCGCCCCAAAGGGACGCCCTGAATATCAGCGGATTTGCGCCACTTACGGACGCTCCACGCACATGGCCACGCCCATGCCGCCGCCGATGCACAGGGTCGCCAGACCCTTCTTGGCGCCGCGGCGTTTCATTTCAAAAAGAAGCGTGTTCAGCACCCGGCAGCCCGATGCGCCGATCGGGTGCCCGATGGCAATGGCGCCGCCGTTCACGTTGACGATGGCGGGATCCCAGCCCATGTCCTTGTTCACTGCGCAGGCCTGGGCGGCAAAGGCCTCGTTGGCCTCGACCAGGTCCAGGTCCTCCACCGACCAGCCGGCCTTCTCTAGCGCCTTGCGGGACGCATAGACCGGGCCGACACCCATGATCGACGGATCCAGACCGGCGGTGGCATAAGAGGCGATGCGGGCCAGCGGTTCGATGCCGCGGCGCTCCGCCTCATCGGCGCTCATTAGCAGGGTGGCGGCGGCACCGTCGTTCAGGCCAGAGGCATTGGCGGCGGTCACACTGCCGTCCTTGGCGAAGGCGGGGCGCAGCTTCTGCATCGCCTCCATGTTGGCACCGTGGCGGATGTATTCGTCCTGATCCACCACCGTTTCGCCCTTGCGGTGCTTGACGGTGAACGCGGCGATCTCGTCGGCGAATTTGCCGGCCTTCTGCGCCGCCTCGGCCTTGTTTTGCGAGGCCACGGCGAATTCATCCTGCATGTCGCGGGAGATCTGCCACTGCTCGGCCACGTTTTCGGCGGTCTGGCCCATGTGGTAGCCGTTGAAGGCATCCCACAGACCGTCGCGGATCATGGTGTCGATATACTTCATGTCGCCCATCTTGTGGCCCGCGCGCAGATGCGCGGCATGGGGCGACAGGGTCATGTTTTCCTGACCACCGGCAGCCACGATCGACGCGTCGCCCAGCTGGATGTGCTGGGCGCCGAGCGCCACCGCCCGCAGACCGGAGCCGCAAACCTGGTTGATGCTCCAGGCGGCGCTTTCCTTGGGCAGGCCAGCGTTGATATGCGCCTGGCGAGCCGGGTTCTGGCCCTGTGCGGCGGTCAGAACCTGGCCGAGAATGGTTTCCGACACGTCGGATTTGTCGATGCCGGCGCGGGCTACCACCGCCTCCAGCACCGCGGCGCCCAGATCATGGGCGGGGGTGTTGGCGAATGCGCCGCCAAAGGAGCCGACGGCGGTGCGCGCGGCAGATGCGATTACAACATTGGTCATTGGTCTTGATCCTCAGCCATCAATTCAAGTCTCCGGGAGGGGTTGCGCCGGGCGTTCGGGGTCGTGTGCGCAACAAACGTTCCCATCTCCTCCGGGGTCCGGCATAATCTATTGCTGCATGTGCAGCAATTGACAGGGTGTCCCACGGGCGGGCGCGGTGTCAACCGTCAGCTCAACTCAATCTGGCGGGAACTCGCGGAGAGGCCTGTCCATGCTGCGCGGCAGCATCGGCTGATAGGGGTCAGGCGGCGGCGGGCAGGGGCCGGACAGGCTGGCTGCGGCAGCGGCGGCTCAGCCGGTCTGCTGTCGGTGTTTCATGTCCTCGATCCACGACGGTGACACCGAGGGGGCGCCGAACAGGTAGCCTTGCAGGCAGTCGACGCCGTTGGCGATCAGAAATTCCGCGTCGGCCTGGGTTTCAACCGATTCCGCGACGCAGAACATGTCGAACTGCTTGGCGATGCCGACCAGCGCCCGGACCACGGCCTGGTTGTCATGGTTGGCATGGATGCCCCGCACGAACTGGCCGTCGATCTTGACCGCGTCAAAGAAGAACTGACGGAAGTGACCGATGGCGGTGGTGCTGGCGCCGAAGTTGTCGAGCGCAAAGGCGATGCCGTGCTGTTGCATCCGCCCCATGAAATCGGTGACCAGTTCCGGCGCGGCCATGGCCGAGGCTTCGCTGATTTCCAGCACCAGTCGCTCGCCCAGGGTCTCGTCACGTTTCAGGAAACGCTCCAGCACCCGGTTCCAGCGCTGATAACCGATGGAACGCGCCGACATGTTGACCGACAGGCGAATCTGGGGGAACTGTTCCAGCGCCTTCAGGCCGTGCTGCAGCGCCAAGCAGTCCAGTTCGCGGCCCAGTTCCTTGTCCTCGACCACATGCATAAATTCGCGTGCGGGAATCACCCGGCCGGTGGCGTCCAGCACCCGGATGTAACCTTCGTAGAAGGCCACGCCATGCGGTGCCAGTGCCTGCATCACCGGCTGATAGGCCAGCACCGTCTGATCGTACCTGACCGCCTCGGAGACCATGTCGAGCGTCGACTGATCGCGCCGAGCAACCGCGGCGCTGAGCGGATTGTCGGCCCCTTCGGGCAAATCGGCCCTGGCGTGTTTTTTGGTCATGCTGCTGCGGTCCCGTTTCGGCAATGATGTGACACAGTATGATGCTTGCCGCAGCTTCGGGCAAAAGGGTTGATGCGGGGTTAAAGATAGCATTTGAACAATCCGGCGTCCCGCCTGCGTCGACCCTGCCGCCCGCAGCGGATCAGACCGCGACCGCCATGTGTTGCGGCGGCGAAAGCAGCTGCATCCGCACCACCCGCTCCACGAAAGGCACCAAACCTTCCGAGCCTGAGGCGCGGTCTTTAAGGTGGATGCAGACATCGGGCCTGCGCGCGGCAATGATACCGATTAGGTCACCGCGGGTCTGGTCGTCCAGCCCGGCCCCCATGATGACGCAGGCGATGCGGGGCTCGGCCTCCAGCTGGCGCAGCACCTCGGCCTTGTCATGCGCGCCCAGCCAGTGGATCGGCAAGTGGTCCAGTTGGCTGGCCACATCGCCGATCACATGTGGCAGTTTGCCGATCAGTAAGACGACTGGTTTCATATCGTGTTCTCCCATCGCGGCCGCCGACGGGCGGCTCCTGTGAGAGTCAGATAGTGCGGTTCCCCGTTCCGTCAGGGGCCGGGGCTGTTCAGCCGTCGACCATCGCCCTGATGATCGCCTTGGCGCTGTCGGAATTCCACTCGGCATCGCCCAAAAGCCGCGCGACCTCCTGTCCATCGCGGTCCAGCAGCACGGTGATGGGCAGGCCAATCACCGCCATCTCGCGCGCCAGCGCCTGTTTGGGATCCTGATGGCGGGGCAGGTTGTCAATGCCGGTTTCATCAAAGAACTTCTGGATGCCAGCCGGGGAATTGCGCCCGGTGGCAATGGTCAGAACCTCAAAATCCTCGCCGCCGAATTCGGCCTGCAATTCGGCCAGTTGCGGCATTTCCTTGCGGCAGGGGGCGCACCAGGTGGCCCAGAAGTTCAGCAGCACCACCTTGCCGCGATAGTCCTCCAGGCTGGCCATGCCCGCCTCATCGGCCAGGTGAAAGGCAGTGGCGGACACCGGTTTCGGGGCCGCGTGCACCACCAGTTTCTTCATCGAGCCGTCGCGCAGGCTCTCCAGCTGGGCCGTGTCCGCGGCAAAGGCCGCATTTGCACCCAAGGTCAGGGCCATATAAAGGGAAAGCTGACGAAACAGACGCATATTATCTCCGGGGTTCCACACCATGACAGATCAATCCTCGAACCAGATGTGGGGCGGCCGCTTTGCCGCTGGCCCGGACGCGATCATGGAGGCGATCAACGCCTCGATCGGGTTCGACAAACGGATGGCAGCACAGGACATTGCCGGCTCAAGAGCCCACGCGGCGATGTTGGCCGCAACAGGCGTTATTACGGATAATGATGCCGAGGCGATTTCGGAAGGGCTGCTCACCGTTTTGTCAGAGATCGAGGGCGGCACGTTTCAGTTCTCGACCGCGCTGGAAGACATTCACATGAACGTCGAGGCCCGCCTGAAAGAGATCATCGGCGAGCCTGCGGGCCGTTTGCACACCGGCCGCAGCCGCAATGACCAGGTGGCGACCGATTTCAAACTCTGGGTGCGTGACCAGCTGGACGCGGCGGAATCGGGCCTCCTGGCGCTGATCCGCGCGCTTCTGTCGCAGGCTGAGACCGGGGCCGATTGGGTGATGCCGGGCTTTACCCATCTGCAAACCGCGCAGCCGGTGACCTGGGGCCACCATATGATGGCCTATGTGGAGATGTTCGGCCGCGACCTGAGCCGCGTGCGCGATGCCCGCGTCCGGATGAACGAATCACCCCTCGGCTCGGCGGCATTGGCTGGCACCTCCTTCCCGATCGACCGGGAGATGACCGCAAGCGCGCTGGGCTTTGACCGGCCGACCGCCAACTCGCTCGATGCGGTGTCTGACCGCGACTTCGCGCTGGAGTTCCTCTCGGTGGCGTCGATCTGCGCCATGCACCTCAGCCGCTTTGCCGAAGAGCTGGTGATCTGGTCCTCGGCGCAGTTCCGGTTTGTCACCCTTTCGGACCGTTTCTCCACCGGCTCCTCGATCATGCCGCAGAAGAAGAACCCGGACGCCGCCGAGCTGATCCGCGCCAAGGTGGGCCGGATCTTCGGCGCCAACACCGCGCTGATGATGGTGATGAAGGGGCTGCCCTTGGCCTATTCCAAGGACATGCAGGAAGACAAGGAACAGGTGTTTGACGCGGCCGACAACTGGATGCTGGCGCTGGCGGCGATGGAAGGCATGGTCAAGGACATGAGCGCCAACCGCGAGGCGCTGGCGGCGGCGGCGGGCTCCGGCTTCTCCACCGCCACCGATCTCGCCGACTGGCTTGTGCGGGTGCTGAAGGTGCCGTTCCGCGACGCCCACCATGTCACCGGTACGCTGGTTGCCATGGCGGAAAGCCGCGGTTGCGATTTGCCGGATCTGAGCCTGGAAGATATGCAGGGCGTACACGAAGGCATCACCGAAGACATTTTCAACGTGCTGGGGGTCGAGAATTCGGTCAATTCGCGCATGTCTTATGGCGGCACCGCTCCGGCACAGGTGCGCGCGCAGGTGGCCCGCTGGAAAGAGATGCTGGACGGCTGAGGCCGGACCATGGCGCGCTGCAAGGAGGCAGACATGCTTAACAGGATTATAGCGGTGCTGGGAGTGGCGGTGCTGTCCGCCTGCGGCGTTGATGGCGAACCTGTGCAGCCGACCCTGAATGCCGGCGTTGGTGTGTCCAGCAGCGGTGTGCATGTGGGCGGCGCGGTCGGTCTCGGCAAGGGGCCGTTGTGGGTGACACTGGGGTTCTAAGCGCGACGCCGCGCGGGGGCACGCACTTGACCCGGGACGCAGGACGCCCCACGTCAACAACCGTCCGGGTCAGGCATCCGGGCGGTTTGCATGTTGGAGCATTTGCGATGAGACTTGCCCTGCTGGCGTTGGTGATCGCCGGATCGACCGGTCTGGCAGGCTGTGACACCGGCGCGCCTGACCCGCAGGCTACGCGGCCGCAGGACTTGGCGCCGAAACCGTCCGGCGGCGTGTCGGTCTCGGGCTATGCACGGGTGGGCGTGTCGCACAGTTTTTGATCTGGGCTTCGAAGGGGTGCCACCGGCGCAAAACCGCAACCGGCGCGCGCGTGGGCACTGCTGCGCCGTGAGTACTCTCGGAAAGATGAAAACGCGGCGTGCCGCACCACGCGGGTCCTCTTGGCCAGCGCATCTGCCTGGGGGCAGTGACTTCGGCGGACAGGCGGTCGGCAGCGGCGTGTGGGGGCGGGAAATCAATTGATCCATCTGCCCCTTTTGCCCTAAACGCGGGATCATGGATCATTTTCTCTACCGCGACGGCGCGCTTTTCGCCGAAGACGTTCCCATCTCCGAGATCGCCGCGGCGGTGGGCACCCCGTTCTATGTCTATTCCACTGCCACGCTGTTGCGGCACTTCCGCCTCTTCGACGAGGCGCTGGAGGGCACCGATCATCTGGTGTGCTACGCGATGAAGGCGGCCAGCAACCAGGCGATCCTCAAGACGCTGGCCCAGGCGGGCGCGGGCATGGATGTGGTGAGCCAGGGCGAATACCTGCGCGCCAAGGCGGCAGGCGTGCCGGGTGACAGAATCGTGTTTTCCGGTGTGGGCAAGACGGCAGAGGAAATCCGGGTGGCGCTGTGCGGTGGCCTTCGCCAGTTCAACGTCGAGTCTGAGCCGGAGATGGAGGTGATCAGCGCCGTGGCGCATGAGCTGGATGTTGTCGCCCCGATCACCATCCGGGTCAACCCGGATGTGGACGCCAAGACCCACGCCAAGATCGCCACCGGCAAATCCGAGAACAAGTTCGGCATCCCGATCGCCCGTGCCCGGGAGGTCTATGCCCGCGCCGCCGCCCTGCCGGGGCTGGACGTGGTCGGCATCGACGTTCACATCGGCTCGCAGCTGACCGAGCTGGAGCCGTTCCGGCTGGCCTATCAGAAGGTGGCGGAGCTGACTGAAGCTCTGCGCGCCGACGGCCACGACATCCGCCGCCTGGATCTGGGCGGGGGGCTCGGCATCCCTTACGAGCGCTCCAACACCGCGCCGCCCCTGCCGGTGGAATACGGCCAGATGGTCAAGGAGACGCTGGGGCACCTTGGCTGCGAGCTGGAGATCGAGCCGGGGCGGCTGATCGCCGGCAACGCGGGGCTGCTGGTCTCCAAGGTGATCTATGTGAAATCCGGCGAGGGGCGCGATTTTCTGATCATCGACGGCGCCATGAACGACCTGATCCGCCCGGCGATGTATGAAGCCTACCACGACATCGTGCCGGTGCAGGAGGCAGAGGCAGGTATCGATCCGCAGCCCTATGACATTGTCGGCCCGGTCTGTGAAAGCGGTGACACCTTTGCCAAGCAGCGCAACATGCCGCCGCTGGCCGCGGGCGATCTGATCGCCTTTCGCAGCGCCGGTGCCTATGGTGCGGTGATGGCAAGTGAGTACAACTCGCGGCCGCTGATCCCGGAGGTGCTGGTACATGGGGATCAATTCGCAGTTATTCGCGCACGTCCCACCTTTGACGAAATGATAAACCGCGATACCATCCCCGCGTGGCTCTGATCCGGCTCCGACGCAATGCGGCGGGGGCGAACGCTTTCTGGCGCGACCCCGCGCGGGCCACAGGAGGATGAGGCCCGCATGCCGCTTGACCGTGATGGCGACCCGACCCGCAACCATTTGGCCCAACCGGAGCTGAGCCATCTGCGTTGGCCTGTGCGGCTGACGCAGGCGGGGATGGCGGCGGAACGCGCGCTGCGCGCTTTCTGGCCGCTGGCGTCGGTGCTGATGGCGGTGCTGGCAGCGCTGATGCTGGGGCTGCACGAATGGCTGGCCACGGAACTGACCTGGGCGGTGGCCGGGCTGGCGCTGGCGGGCGCTGTGGCCTGCCTTGTCTGGGGCAGCTGGCGGTTTCGCTGGCCGCGCCGCGCCGCGGCGCTGGCACGGCTGGACGAAACCCTGCCGGGGCGGCCAGTCTCGGCGCTGCTGGACCGGCAGGCAAGCGGCGTGAAGGACGCGGCCTCGGCAGCCCTGTGGCAGGCGCACCAGCGGCGCATGGCCGAAGCCAGCCGCGGCGCCCGGCCCGCCAAGCCCGATCTGAACATCGCGGCTGCCGACCCGTATGCGTTGCGCTACATGGCGACGTTGATGCTGGCGGTGGCGTTGCTGTTCGGCTCGCTGTGGCAGGTCGCCACGGTGCGGGATCTGGGCGCGGGCGGCGCCGCCGGGCTGACTGGCCCCACATGGGAGGGCTGGGCCGAACCACCTGCCTACACCCGGCTGCCGGTGCTGTATCTGAATGATCAGGATGCGGGTGTGCTGCCGCTACCGCGAGGCAGCCGCATCACCCTGCGATTCTATGGCGAGACGGGGGCGCTGACCCTGGCTGAGGATGTCTCGGGCCAGGGCCGTGAAGACCAGCCGCCCGCCAGCGCCGAAGCCAGCGCCCCGGCGTTTGAGGTTAGCCGCAGCGGAGCCGTGGAAATCGTGGGCAGCGGCGGGCGCAGCTGGCGGGTGGAGATAATCCCGGATCAACCGCCAAAGATCGCCGTTACAGGTCAGCCGCAACTGGCCGAGGATGGCGTCACCACGCTGGCCTTTGCGGCGCAGGATGATTACGGCGTGGCGGCGGGCCAGGTGCGGGTCACGCTGGATCTGGCCGCGGTGGAGCGGACCCATGGGCTGGCCGCCCACCCCGACCCGCGCGAGGCGCTGATGCTGGACCTGCCGCTGCCGATCACTGGCTCACGGCAGGACTTTACGGAGCAGTTGGTTGAGGATTTTGCCCAACACCCTTGGGCCAACCTGCCGGTTGTGTTCACGTTTTCGGCAGTGGATGCAGCCGGTCAATCCACCGCGGCGGCGGGCTTTGGCACCCGGCTGGTGACCCGGCGTTTCTTTGATCCGCTGGCGGCGGCGGTGGCCGAGCAGCGCCGCGATCTTTTGTGGGCGCGTGCCAATGCGGTGCGGGTGGCACAGGTTCTGCGCACCTTGTCGCACCGCCCCGCGGGATTGTTCCGCGATTATGGCGACTATCTGCGGCTGCGCACCATTCTGCGACGGCTGGAGAGCCACACCCACGCGGGCAGCATTGGAGAGACGCAGCAGGCCGAGATTGCCGCGGCCCTGTGGGATCTGGCGATTCAGCTGGAGGAGGGTGACGTCGGCGATGCGCTGGAGCGGATGCGCCGCGCCCAGGAGCAGCTGAGCCAGGCGATGCGCGATGGTGCCAGCGATCAAGAGATCGCCCGCCTGATGCAAGAGCTGCGCGAAGCGACCCAGGATTATCTGCGCCAGCTGAGCCGTCAGGCCGAGGCCGGGGGCGAGAGCGGCGATCCCGGAGGCGATCCCGAGGACATGATGACCCTCAGCCAGCAGGATCTTCAGGCGATGATGGACCGTATCCAGGAGCTGATGGAGCAGGGCCGCATGGCGGAAGCCGAGCAGGCGCTGCGTGAATTCCAGCAGATGATGGAAAACATGCGCATGACCCAGTCGCAGCAGGGCCAGGGCGGCGGCCACGAGGGGCGCGAGGCGATGGAGGGGCTGGGAGAAACCCTGCGTGAGCAGCAGGGGCTGTCGGATCAGGCTTTCCGCGATCTGCAGGAGCAGTTCGACCCGGGTGCGCGCAGTGGTGAAAGCGAGGGCAATGAGGGCCGCGACGGCGGTCTGGGCCGCGGTCAGCAGCACCAGGGTGGTCAGGGCGGTGAGAGCGGCCGCGAAGGCCAGGGTGGCGACGGCAGCGACAGCCGCGGCGCCGAGGGCGAGGGCGGATCGCTGGCGGATCGCCAGCAGGCGCTGCGCCAGCAGTTGCAGCGTCAGCGCGAAGGGCTGCCCTATCTGGGTGGCGAGGCCGGAGAGGCCACGCGCGAGGCGCTGGACCGGGCGGGGCGCGCCATGGACGGCGCCGAACAGGCGCTGCGTGGCGGTGACCGGGCTGAGGCGATCGACCGTCAGTCGGAGGCGATGGAAGCCCTGCGTGAAGGCATGCGCAGCATGGGCGAAGCGCTGGCGGAACAGCAGCAACCGGGGCAACCCAACGGTCAGGGCCAGCCGTCCACCACGGCCGAGGGCGGGCCGCTGGACCCCCTTGGGCGCAGCAATGGCGGCATCGACGATGGCGGTGAGGTGGGCGAAGGCCAGGCCTATCGCCGGGCATGGGATCTGCTGGAGGACATTCGCCGCCGGGCCGGTGAGCGCGAGCGCAGCGAGCGCGAACGCGGCTACCTGCAACGGCTGCTGGACAGGTTTTGACTGCCGCGGCGCTGGGTGCAGGTCTCCCTTTTGCGCGCAGCGGCGAAGGGGCGGATCCCTGCCTGCGCAGGTACGAGAACAGGGAGACGGTATGACCCGGAGATGCTGGCAGCGATCCGCGTGTGGCGGCGCAGCAGGTTACGGGGTGGTCGCACCTTGTACCTGCGCGTCCAGCCACAGGCGCGCCTGATCCACCCAACCGACATAGCTATTCAGCGCCGACTCCATCGGCGGTAGCGTATTGGCGATCAGCGGCGCCTTGTCATAGACCAGCAGCAACAGCAGCCCGGTGACCACGGAAAAGGTGAAGCCGCGGGCAAAACTGTTGCGCCGCCGCGCCGGGGGCGTTGTCGTGTCCGGTTGCGCCGTCGCCGCCGCCCCGCCCGCACCGGAGGCGCGCAGGGTGGAATTGATTTCCTCAATGTCGGGCAACAGCTCGCGGCGCTTGCCGGTTTCTGCGGCGGCGGCCAGTCTGGGGTCCTCGCCACGCAGACGCGCCATGCGGTCGCGGGCTTCGCGGCCGCGCTGGCTGGCGTCGACTTGTGTGGTGGCGTCCGTGTCGTCGGTCGAGAGATCGGTTGCCTGCGGCGGGCGGCGTGGCTCTTGGAGGCCAAGATCGGGCTGTGTCTCTATGCTTTGACTTTCTTGCGCCCGCAAGGCGGCTTCGCGTTCGGCCTCCTCGCGCAGGATTTCGGTCAGTGCCGGATCGAGACCGCGGCTGCGCTGCGGCGTGGCGCTTGCCTGCACCTTATCCTCGGTCACGTCTGCGCGATCGTCCTCTGCCGCATCGGGTTCAAGGTCGGGGGCGTGCTTCGTCGCAGGCAGGTCGTCCGCTTGTGTGTTTGTTTCCGCATCTGCCCCGGCAGCAGGCGCGACAGTGTCGGATGGCAGGTCGGTCTCAGTAGGGCTGGATTCTGGCGTCGCACTGGGGGCAGGTGCCGGTGATGCAGCCGTAGCCGGCTCCGCCGGAACCGCGCCTGTGTCGGGCGCTGCGTCAGGACCAAGGTGGGCCCCCGTGCTGCTGTCCGTGCCGGCATCGGTTTCGGCGCCGGTATCGCCGTCAGATGCAGCTGTCCCAGCGGCGGCCTGAAACCAGGTTTGGCCGCAGTTCGAACATTGTACATCGCGTCCTTCGGCCGGGATCACGTCCTCGGGCACTTCGTACTGGGCTGCACAGTTCGGGCAGGTCAGGCGCATCATGCTCTCCTCGGCACCATCCCGCCATCGGCTGCGGCGGGCAGGGGCGGCGGGTTGTTTTTCAAGGGATTATATGTTGCCCGGCGCGCCGGTGAAAGGGTCAATCACGGCCCGTGGCCCGGCCTCCGCGGCGCGGCGACATCCGCGCAACAGAGCCCCCATTGAAACTGCCTGCCCCTTGGGGCAAAACAGCCGGGTCCCGATGCCGGGGCGCAACCAGGGGGCAGCCGTGATCGAGCTGGAGAACGTAGGCTACAACTACGGTGGCGGAGAGCTGCTGAATGCCGTGTCGGTGCAGCTGGCGCCGGGGTCGTTCCATTTCCTCACCGGCCCGTCCGGTGCGGGCAAGACCACGCTGCTGAAGCTGTGCTATGGCGCGCTGACGCCGACCGCGGGGCGGGTGCGCGCCTTCAACATGGACGTGCAGGGGCTGGACCGCGATCAGATGGCCTACTTGCGGCGCCGGGTTGGCGTGGTGCACCAGGATTGCCGGTTTCTCGACCATCTGCCGGTGATCGAGAACATCGCCCTGCCGCTGCTGGTTTCGGGCCGCGAGCTGGGCCATGAGGAGGCCAACCTGCAGGAGCTGCTGAACTGGGTGGGCCTGAGCGCGCGCGCCCATGCGTTGCCGCCGGAGCTGTCGGGCGGCGAACGCCAGCGGGCGGCGCTGGCGCGGTCGGTGATCCTGTCACCGGATGTCATCATTGCGGATGAACCCACCGGCAATGTCGACTGGGAGATGTCGCAGCGGCTGTTGCAGCTGCTGGTGGAGCTGAACCGGATGGGCAAGACCATCCTGGTTGCCACCCACGATCTGTCGCTGATCCGCGCAGCCAAGAACCAGGTGCAGGCGCGGGTGCTGCGGATCTCCAACCGGCAGTTGCAGCTGGCGGGGGCGGACCTATGACCGATGGAAAACTGCACAAACTGGTGCTGGGCGATGCCCAGGCCAACCGGGTGGTGCCACCCACCGGCTTTACCGCCCAGCTGACCCTGTTTGTGGCCGGTGCGATGGCGTTTCTGGCGGTGTTTGCGCTGGCGCTGTCGATGGCGGCAGGACGACTGGCGGATCAGTGGGCGTCGGAATTGGCGCGCGCCGCAACCCTGCGCATCAATGCCCCGGCAGAGCAGCGCGTGGCGCAGACCGACGCCGCCCTGGAGATCCTGCGACAGACTCCAGGCGTTGCCACCGCGCGCGCCCTGTCGGGCGAGGAACAGGCGGCGCTGCTGGCGCCTTGGTTCGGCGCAACCCTGCCAGCGGGTACCTTGCCGCTGCCTCAGCTGATCGAGGTAACGGCAGATGAGACCGGATATGACGCCACCGGGCTGCGCTTGCGGCTTCAGGCGGAGGTGCCGGGCGCGGTTCTGGACGACCACACCCGCTGGCGCGAACCGCTGGTGGATGCGGCGCAGGCGCTGCGGCGACTGGCTTGGGTGTCGATCCTGCTGATTGCCGGCGCCACGGCGGCAATGATTACCCTGGCGGCCAATGCCGCATTGGCGGCCAATGCGCAGGTGATCGAGGTGCTTCGGTTGGTCGGCGCGCTTGACAGTTATATCGCGCAGGCCTTTATCCGCCGTTTTACCCTGCGCGCGCTCAGCGGGGCGGCGGTGGGGGTGCTGTTGGGCATGGCCGGAGTCTGGCTGATGCCCGAAGCTTCGGATGAGGGCGGCTTTCTCACTGGGCTGGGCTTTCAGGGCTGGGGCTGGCTGGTGCCGCTGGTGATCCCGCCGCTGGGGGCGCTGGTGGCCTTTGCCGCCACCACCCGTGCGGCCACCAAACGATTGGGGGAACTTACGTGAAATTTGCGATCCAATGGCTGCGCTCGGCGGTCTTTACGGTGCAGATGTATCTGATGATGCTGGTGATGGGCATCCTGTTTGCACCCTGGGCTGTGCTGTCGCCCAAGGGCGCGCGGATGGCCTGCAAGACCTATGCCCGCTGGTCGCTGTGGACCGCTTCCTGGATGGTTGGCATCCGCTCCGAGGTGCGCGGGACGGTGCCGCAGGGCGAGGTGATCGTCGCCGCCAAGCACCAGAGTTTCCTGGATATCCTGATTATCTTCAACGCGCTGCCGTCGGCCCGGTTCATCATGAAGCGCGAGCTGATGTGGACACCCGTGATCGGCGTCTATGCCAAGCGTCTGGGCTGCGTGCCGGTGAACCGCGGAAAACGCGGCGCGGCCATCACCAAGATGGTGCGCGATGTCGCGGCCGAAAACCGCGAGCCGGGGCAGCTGGTGATCTACCCGCAAGGCACCCGCGTCGCCCCGGGGGCGCAGAAGCCCTACAAGATCGGCACCGGGGTGCTGTATGAGGGGCTGGCACAGCCCTGCGTCCCAGCGGCGACCAACGTGGGCGTGCTGTGGCCGCGCACCGGGATCTACCGCAAGCCCGGGCTGGCGGTGGTGGAGTTCCTGGAGCCGATCCCGCCGGGGACGGAACGGGCAGAGTTCATGGCGGCGCTGGAACAGCGGGTGGAACAGCGTTCCGACGCTTTGATGGCAGAAGCGGGGTTTGAGGGAACGCATGAACTTTCTCAGCAGCATTGACGAGCTGGAGGCGCTTTACGGGACACCGGGAGCGCCTTCTTTACGGAAGGTGGCACGGCAGATGACGCCGCTGTACCGGCGCTGGATCATGGCGTCGAAGCTGTGCGTACTGGCGACCGTTGGCCCCGATGGCACGGACGGCAGCCCGCGCGGTGATGACGGCCCGGTGGTTGTGGAGCTGGACCCCTGCACCCTGGCGCTGCCTGACTGGCGTGGCAACAACCGGCTGGATTCCTTGCGCAATATTGTGCGGGACGGGCGGGTGTCGCTGATGTTCCTGGTGCCTGGATCGAACAACGTGGTGCGGGTCAATGGCATGGCGCGCCTTACCGCGGATGCGGATCTGCGGACGCGGTTTGAAAAACACGGCAAGCAGCCCGCCACAGTGATCGTGATCAAGATCGGCGAAATCTACAGCCAATGCGCCCGTGCGTTGATGCGCGCAGGGACATGGAACGGCGTGGACGAAAGTGCCGATCTGCCCACGATGGGGGACATCCTGGCCGAGCAGACCTCAGGTGAAGAAGGCGGTGCGGCGTATGACGCCGGTTGGGATGCCCGCGCGGCCAAGACAATGTGGTAGGCGCGCTTCCGGCAGGTGCGCTAAGAACACCGGAGGCGTCTGCGCCCGAAAAAGTAAAGGGCAGCTGTTTCCAGCTGCCCAATTTAGTTTTTGCGGACGTGGTCTCGGATCAGCTGTGGATCGGGCCGTCGCCGCAGGCGAGCGCCGCTTCGCGCACGGCTTCGGAATAGGTCGGATGCGCATGGCAGGTCAGCGCCACGTCCTCGGCCGAGGCACCGAATTCCATCGCGACACACAGCTCGTGGATCAAGTCGCCAGCAGCCGGGCCGATGATCGCAGCGCCGAGGATGCGGTCGGTTTCGGCGTCGGTGATGATCTTGACGAAACCGCCCTCGGCCTGGCCGACGGCCTTGGCGCGGGCGTTGCCCATGAACATGAACTTGCCAACCTTGACCTTCTTGCCCTCGGCCTTCAGCGCGTCCTCGGTCTGGCCGACGGTGGCCACCTCGGGCGTGGTGTAGACAACGCCGGGAATGACGCCGTAGTTCACATGGCCGTGCTTGCCCGCGATGACCTCGGCCACCGCCATGCCCTCATCCTCGGCCTTGTGGGCCAGCATCGGGCCTTCGATCACGTCGCCGATGGCATAGACGCCCTTGACGCTGGTGGCCCAGTGATCATCCGTGGCGATCTGGCCGCGTTCGGTCATCTTGACCCCCAGCGCGTCCAGCCCCAGCCCCTCGGAGTAGGGCTTGCGGCCCGTGGCAACCAGCACCACATCGGCGTCCAACGTCACCTCGTCGCCGCCCTTCTTGGGCTGGTACTTGACCTTGGCCTTGGTCTTGGAGGTTTCTACCGATTGCACGGCAGCGCCCATGATGAAGTTCAGCCCCTGCTTTTCCAGGATCCGCTTGAAGCTGCGCTGCACGTCCTTGTCCATGCCGGGGCAGACCGCGTCCATGTATTCGACCACGGTGACCTCGGAGCCGAGGCGGGCGTAGACAGAACCCAGCTCCAACCCGATCACGCCGGCGCCGATCACGGCCAGTTTCTTCGGGATCTTCGGCAGTTCCAGCGCGCCGGTGGAGGAGACCACGACCTTCTCGTCAATCTCGACGCCGGGAATGGAGGCGGGCACCGAGCCGGAGGCGATCACGATGTTCTTGGCCTCATGCACGTCGTCGCCGACCTTGACCTTGCCGGCCTCGGGGATTGCGGCCCAGCCCTTGATCCAGTCGATTTTGTTCTTCTTCATCAGGAACTCGACACCGCCCGTGTTCTGGCCGATGACCTCGTCCTTGTAGGCCTTCATCTGGTCCCAGTCGACCGAGGGGGATTTGCCCTTGAGGCCCATATGGGCGAAGTTGTGCTCGGCCTCGTGCAGCAGGTGGGTCGAGTGCAACAGCGCCTTGGAGGGGATGCAGCCCACGTTCAGGCAGGTGCCGCCGAGGGTTTCGCGGCCTTCCACGATGGCGGTTTTCAGGCCCAGCTGGGCGCAGCGGATGGCGCAGACATAGCCGCCGGGGCCAGCGCCGATTACGATCACGTCATAGGATGCCATGTGTCATGTGCTCCTTTAGGGTTGAGCGGGGAGGGGGCGCTGCCCCCGGCCCTTGCGGACCTTCCCCGGAGTGTATGTGCGAAGGTGAAGGGTCATAAGAGACAGGCGGCCAGCATGGCCGCGGTGGCGAGGTATCCGGTGGCCCAGATCAGGCTGCGCCAGGGTGTCCAGCCAAAGGCATAGGCCGGGACATACAGCACGCGTGCGCCGAGGTAGAGATAGGCGCAGGCGGCGGTGAGGGCTGAGGATTTCTGCGCCAGCGTGACCACGACGCAGGCGATGGTGAAGAGGATCAGCCCTTCGAAATGGTTGTTCATCGCCCGCCAAAGCCGCGCGGTGCGGCGGGAGACCTGGTCCTGAAGGTCGCCGCCCAGCCGGTCGCGGTCGCGGGGACCGAGGGTCTGGCCCGGCTTTAGCTCCAGATTGGCCGGAACCGCCATGAGGGCGATCTGGAAGACCTGCAGGAGCGCGGCGAGGGTGAGGGCGGTGAGTTCGGGGGTCATTTGAATGCAATAGTCGCTGCCGGTTTCAAATCGCGGGCGCTAATTCCAACGCCGGTTGCGGCTGATCTGGCGCAAAGCCTGCTGAGTAAATCCATTGGCAGATTTCCTTGTCCCGCCCGGCATAGCCGGGCAGCGCCCGACCCTCCCCGCAGGAGGGCGCTTTCGCACCCACCCAGGGTCGGGCGCTGCCCTCTGTTGGTTACAGATCCATCAGCAGGCGTCGCGGGTCTTCCAGCGCTTCCTTGACGCGCACCAGGAAGGTCACGGCGCCCTTGCCGTCGACGATGCGGTGGTCGTAGCTCAGCGCCAGATACATCATCGGGCGGATCACCACTTCGCCGTTGATCGCCATCGGGCGGTCCTGGATCTTGTGCATACCCAGAATACCCGACTGCGGCGGGTTCAGGATTGGCGAGGACATCAGCGAGCCGTAGACACCGCCATTGGAGATGGTGAAGGTGCCGCCCTGCATTTCCGCCATCGACAGCTTCCCGTCGCGGGCGCGCTTGCCCTTCTCGGCAATTGCCTTTTCGATCTCGGCAAAGGACATGGAGTCCGCGTCACGGATCACCGGAACAACCAGACCGGTCGGGGTACCGGCAGCAACGCCCATGTGCACGAAGTTCTTGTAGACGATGTCGGTGCCGTCGATCTCGGCGTTCACTTCCGGCACTTCCTTCAGCGCGTGGCAGCAGGCCTTGGTGAAGAAGGACATGAAGCCGAGGCGCACGCCGTGCTTCTTCTCGAACTGGTCCTTGTACTGCTTGCGCAGGGCCATCACCTCGGTCATGTCCACCTCATTGTAGGTGGTCAGCATGGCGGCGGTGTTCTGGCTGTCCTTCAGGCGCTTGGCGATGGTTTGGCGCAGGCGGGTCATCTTAACCCGTTCCTCGCGCGCGGCGTCATCGGCGCTGACCGGACCGCGCACCTGCGCCGGTGCCGAAGCAGGCGCGGCAGCAGGTGCCGATTTGGCAGCGGCCACGGCGGCGGCGACGTCTTCCTTCATGATGCGGCCATCGCGGCCCGAGCCGGTGACCTGATCCGCGCTGAGACCAGCCTCGGCCATCGCCTTTTCGGCAGAAGGCGCGTTGGCGACGTCCTTCGCGGGGCCACCCTGGCCGGCGGGCGGCTGGGCGTACTGAGCGCCGCCCTTGGTTTCTGCTTCGGTGGGGACCGGGGTGATGGCACCGGACGCGCCGCCAGAGATCACGCCCAGCTTGGCCGAGGCCGCCACGGTTTCACCTTCGCCTGCGGTGATTTCAGCCAGCACGCCGGCCGCCGGGGCGGGCACCTCAACGGAGACCTTGTCCGTTTCCAGCTCGCACAGCATTTCGTCCTGAGAGACGGTGTCGCCGACCTTCTTGAACCAAGTAGAGACGGTGGCCTCGGAGACTGACTCGCCCAGGGCCGGCACGATGATGTCGGTGCTGCCTTCTCCACCGCCCGAGGTCTCCGCGGTTTCAGCAGTTGCCGGGGCGTTGGCCTTGGGCTTGACGGTTTCCGGGCCTGCGGCGCTTTCCTCGGCGATATTGGCCAGCAGCGCGTCGACGCCGACGGTGTCGCCTTCGGAGGCGACGATATCGGCCAGGGTGCCGGAGGCGGGGGAGGGCACCTCGACGGTGACCTTGTCGGTTTCCAGCTCGCAGAGCATTTCATCAGCGCTGACGCTGTCGCCGGGTTTCTTAAACCAGGTGGCCACGGTGGCCTCGGTCACGGATTCACCCAGGGTGGGTACGCGGACTTCGGTGGTCATGTCTGTGTCTTCCTCAGATGCTCAGCGCTTCGTTCACGAGGGCTGCTTGTTGGGCTTTGTGTTCGCTGGCCAGGCCGGTCGCGGGCGAGGCCGAGGTGGCGCGGCCGACATAAACGGGCCGCGTGTGCTTGGCGCCGATGCGGGTCAGCACCCATTCGATGTTGGGTTCGATGAAGGTCCAGGCCCCCTGGTTCTTGGGCTCTTCCTGGCACCAGATCATCTCCGCCCCCTTGAAGCGTTCCAGCTCCTTCACCATCGAGATGGCGGGGAAGGGATAGAACTGTTCGATCCGCATCAGGTAGATGTCGTCGATGCCGCGGGCGTCGCGCTCTTCCAGCAGGTCGTAGTAGACCTTGCCCGAGCACATGACGACGCGCTTGATCTTGTCATCGGCCACCAGTTCGGTGTCGGAGTTGCCTTTCTGCGCATCGTCCCACAGCACCCGGTGGAAGCTGGACCCGGTGGTGAAATCCTCGGCGTTGGAGACCGCCAGCTTGTGGCGCAGCAGGGATTTCGGGGTCATCAGCACCAGCGGCTTGCGGAAGGTGCGGTGCAACTGGCGGCGCAGGATGTGGAAGTAGTTCGCCGGCGTGGTGCAGTTGGCGACGATCCAGTTGTCCTGGCCACACATTTGCAGGAAGCGTTCCAGACGCGCGGAGGAGTGCTCCGGCCCCTGACCCTCGAAGCCGTGCGGCAGCAGGCAGACCAGGCCGGACATGCGCAGCCATTTCGACTCACCCGAGGAGACGAACTGGTCGAACATGATCTGGGCACCGTTGGCGAAGTCGCCGAACTGGGCTTCCCACAGGGTCAGCGCGTTGGGTTCCGCCAGCGAATAGCCGTACTCAAAACCCAGCACCGCGTATTCCGACAGGGCGGAGTCGATCACCTCGTATTGCGACTGGCCCGCACGGATGTTGTTGAGCGGGTAGTAGCGTTCCTCGGTCTCCTGGTTGACGATGCCGGAATGGCGTTGCGAGAAGGTGCCGCGGGTGGCGTCCTGGCCGGACAGCCGCACCGGGTAGCCCTCAAGCAGCAGCGAGCCAAAGGCCAGTGCCTCGCCGGTGGCCCAGTCAAAGCCGGTGCCGGTTTCAAACATTTTGCCGCGCGCGCTCAGGAACCGACCGACGGTCTTGTGCATCGGGAAGCCCTCGGGCACGCCGCTGAGCGCCTTGCCGATTTCCGCCATCGTGTCGGGTTCGATCGCGGTGCGGCCGCGCTGATAATCGGCGTCCTGCTTGTCCAGATGCGACCAGCGACCATCCAGCCAGTCGGCCTTGTTGGGCTTGTAGTCCTTGCCAGCCTCGAACTCTTCGTTCAGCTGCGCTTGGAAGGCGGCCTTCATGTCCTCGATCTCGCCCTCGGGGATCAGCCCGTCGCGCACCAGTCGATCAGTATAGAGGCTGAGCGTGGTCTTGTGGCCCTTGATCTTCTTGTACATGAGCGGGTTGGTGAACATCGGCTCATCGCCTTCGTTGTGACCAAACCGGCGGTAGCAGAAGATGTCCAGCACCACGTCCTTGTGGAATTTCTGGCGGAACTCGGTGGCCACGCGGGCGGCATGAACCACGGCCTCCGGGTCGTCGCCGTTCACGTGGAAGATCGGTGCCTCGACCACCAGCGCGTTGTCGGTGGGGTAAGGCGAGGAGCGTGAGAAATGCGGCGCGGTGGTGAAACCGATCTGGTTGTTCACCACGATATGCATGGTGCCGCCGGCCTTATGGCCGCGCAGACCCGACAGGGCAAAACATTCCGCAACCACGCCCTGGCCCGCAAAGGCCGCATCACCGTGCAGCAGGATCGGCAGCACCTGGGTGCGGTCGACGTCGCCCAGCTGGTCCTGTTTGGCGCGGACCTTGCCCAGAACCACCGGGTTCACTGCCTCAAGGTGCGAGGGGTTGGCGGTGAGGCTGAGGTGCACCTTGTTGCCGTCGAACTCGCGGTCGGAGGAGGCGCCGAGGTGGTATTTCACGTCGCCGGAGCCATCCACGTCCTCGGGCTTGAAACTGCCGCCCTGGAATTCGTTGAAGATGGCGCGGTAGGGCTTCTGCATCACGTTGGCCAGCACCGACAGGCGGCCGCGGTGCGGCATGCCGATGACGATGTCCTTCACGCCAAGCGCGCCGCCGCGCTTGATGATCTGCTCCATCGCCGGGATCAGGCTTTCACCGCCGTCGAGACCAAAGCGCTTGGTGCCGGTGTATTTGACGTGCAGGAACTTCTCGAAGCCCTCGGCCTCGACCATCTTGTTCAGGATCGCCTTGCGGCCCTCGCGGGTGAAGCGGATTTCCTTGTCGTAGCCTTCGATCCGTTCCTTCAGCCAGGCGGACTGCTCGGGATCGGAGATATGCATGTATTGCAGCGCAAAGGTGCCACAATATGTGCGTTTCACGATGTCGACGATCTGGCGCATGGTGGCAACCTGAAGCCCCAGCACGTTGTCGATGAAGATCGGCCGGTCCATGTCGGCATCGGTGAAACCGTAGGTTTTCGGATCCAGCTCCGGGTGGCGGGCGGCGGCCCGCATGCCCAGCGGATCCAGATCGGCGGCCAGATGGCCACGGATCCGGTAGGCGCGGATCAGCATCAGGGCACGGATCGAATCCAGCACCGCGCGCTGCACCTGGTCGTCGGTCAGCTCGACGCCGGTCTTGGCGGCCTTTTCCTTGATTTTCTCGCCCGCGCTTTTGGCCTCTTCCGGGGCCGGCCATTCGCCTGTCAGCGCGCCGGTCAGATCGTCCTGCGGCGCAGGCGGCCAGTCGCCGCGCGCCCAGGAGGGGCCGGTGGCCTCTGCCTTCACGTCAAGGTCGGCATCGCCCATCTGGCGAAAGAACTCAGCCCAAGCGGCATCCACCGCGTTCGGGTCATTGGCGTATTGGGCGTAAAGCTGCTCCAGATACTCCGCATTGTGCCCCTGCATGAAGGAGGAGGCGTGGAACTGGTCGTTGGGGCTTTGGTCGGTCATTTAAGTGCCTCGTGCGGGTTGGGACCGTAAATCAGAAAAGGCCGGGGCCAGGGCCGGGGCAGGGTGGCCTGCACAGGTTTCAATCAAGTGAAGTGCGGTATGGATCGCACAGCAGATGCGGCCCGATGGGCCGCATCAACAGCAGTATCCGGCGTTCGGCGGGGCAGTCGCCGAGCCGCAGTCGACGGCAGCGCCGCAGGCCGCATAAGCAGCGCCCGCCATAAAGACGGGCGCTGGATCTGGCCATGGTGCGCTGCCGCGGACATCTTACTTGCCGATCGCTTTCAGAACGGCTTCGCCCAGACCTGCCGGGCTGTCGGCGACGACGATACCTGCGGATTTCATCGCTTCGATCTTGTCCTCGGCACCACCTTTGCCGCCGGCGACAATCGCGCCCGCGTGGCCCATGCGGCGGCCCGGAGGGGCGGTGCGCCCGGCGATGAAGCCTGCGGTCGGCTTCCAGCGGCCTTTCTTCTTCTGCTCGGCGAGGAAGGCTGCGGCCTCTTCTTCGGCGGAGCCACCGATTTCACCGATCATGATGATGGATTCGGTTTCCGGATCATCCAGGAACATGTCCAGCACGTCGATGTGCTCGGTGCCCTTGATCGGGTCGCCGCCGATGCCCACGGCAGTGGACTGGCCCAGACCGATGTCGGCGGTCTGCTTCACCGCTTCATAGGTCAGGGTGCCGGAGCGGGACACAACGCCGACGGAGCCACGCTTGTGGATGTGGCCGGGCATGATGCCGATTTTGCAGGCGTCGGGCGTGATGACGCCGGGGCAGTTCGGGCCGATCAGAAGGGATTTGCTGCCTTCCAGCGCGCGCTTCACCTTCATCATGTCCAGAACCGGGATGCCTTCGGTGATGCAGACGATCAGCTCCATTTCGGCGTCGATCGCCTCAAGGATGGAATCGGCGGCGAACGGCGGCGGCACATAGATCACGGAGGCATTCGCCTCGGTCACGTGCTTGGCTTCATGCACGGAGTTGAAAACCGGCAGGTTCAGGTGGGTCTGGCCACCTTTGCCGGGGGTGACGCCGCCGACCATCTTGGTGCCGTAGGCGATGGCCTGTTCGGAGTGGAAAGTGCCCTGCGAGCCGGTGAAGCCCTGACAGATGACCTTGGTGTTTTCGTCGATGAGGACTGCCATTTGGCGTTCTCCTGTTTTAGGCAGGCGAAACCTGCCAGAATTCTACGGAAAGACGGGCCGGAGCCCGCCCCACGGAAAATCGGGATTAGCCTTTGACCGCTTTCACGATCTTCTCGGCACCGTCGGACAGGTTGTCGGCGGCAATGACGTCGAGGCCGGAGTTGTTGATGATCTCCTTGCCCGCATCGACGTTGGTGCCTTCGAGGCGGACAACCAGCGGCACTTTCAGGCCGACTTCCTTGACCGCGGCGACCACGCCCTCGGCGATCACGTCGCAGCGCATGATGCCGCCGAAGATGTTCACCAGGATGCCTTTGACGTTGGGGTCGGAGGTGATGATCTTGAAGGCTTCGGTCACCTTCTCCTTGGTCGCACCACCGCCCACGTCGAGGAAGTTGGCAGGCTCGGCGCCATACAGCTTGATGATGTCCATGGTGGCCATCGCCAGGCCCGCGCCGTTCACCATGCAGCCGATCTCACCGTCGAGCGCGATGTAGTTCAGGTCGTACTTGGAGGCTTCGAGTTCCTTGGGGTCTTCCTCGGTGGTGTCGCGCAGTTCGGCGATGTCGGCGTGGCGGTAGACCGCGTTGCCGTCAAAGCCCACCTTGGCGTCCAGCACCTTCAGGTTGTTGTCGTCCGCCACGATCAGCGGGTTGATCTCCAGCATTTCCATGTCCTTCTCGACGAAGGCTTTGTAGAGCTGGCCCATCAGTTTGACGCACTGCTTGATCTGCGCGCCCTCGAGGCCGAGCGAGAAGGCGATGCGGCGGCCGTGGTAGGGCTGGTAGCCGGTGGCCGGATCAACGGAGAAGGACAGGATCTTCTCGGGGGTGGCTTCGGCCACTTCCTCGATGTCCATGCCGCCCTCGGTCGAGCAGACAAAGGAGATGCGCGAGGTCTGGCGGTCCACCAGCAGCGCCAGGTACAGCTCGGTTTTGATGCCGGAACCGGCCTCGATGTAGATGCGGTTCACCTGCTTGCCGGCCGGGCCGGTCTGATGGGTGACGAGGGTGCGGCCCAGCATCTTCTTGGCTTCTTCGGCGGCTTCTTCCACCGATTTGGTCAGGCGCACGCCGCCTTTTTCGCCGGCATCAGCCTGCTTGAAGGAGCCCTTGCCGCGGCCGCCCGCGTGGATCTGGGCTTTGACGACCCAGAGGGGCCCGTCCAGTTCACCGGCTGCGGTCTTGGCCTCTTCTGCCTTCAGCACCACGCGCCCGTCGGACACTGGCGCGCCATAGCTGCGAAGAAGGGCTTTGGCCTGATATTCGTGGATGTTCATGTGAAACGGTCCCGTCTGGCTGCAATTGTCTGTCGATTTATAGGCCGTCATAGCGCCAAGTGTTAAAGGCTTTTTTGACACAAAGCGGGGAAATGTCGAAGATTTTCTGCTTTTGTGATCACAGGTTTTGAGGGTGTGATCACAAACTCACGATGCGGCGGCGTCCGTGATTCGATGCGTTGCGCGCAGCGGTCAGATGTTACCGCAAGACATTAAAACGCCATGGCATGCGGGGATGCGGTGGTCCGAAAGTGAAACGGGCCCGCCAATGGCGGGCCCGAAACGAAGCTGATTGTGCGCAGGTTTAGGCCAGCGAGTTGTCGATGCCTTTGCAAGCGTCAACCAAGCCTTTGACGGCGCTGACCGAGCTGTCGAACATGGACTGTTCTTCCGCGGTCAGCTGAATGTTGACGATCTTTTCGATGCCACCGGCGCCGATCACGGTGGGCACGCCCACATACATGCCTTTGACGCCCAGCTCGCCGTCGCAATAGGCGGCGCAGGGCAGCACGCGCTTCTGGTCCTTGAGGAAGGCTTCGGCCATCTCGATCGCCGCGGTGGCGGGCGCGTAGAAGGCGGAGCCGGTCTTCAGCAGGCCGACGATCTCGGCGCCGCCGTCACGGGTGCGCTGCACGATCGCATCGAGTTTCTCCTGGCTGGTCCAGCCCATCTTGACCAGGTCGGGCAGCGGGATGCCGGCCACGGTGGAGTAGCGCACCGACGGCACCATGGTGTCGCCGTGGCCGCCCAGCACGAAGGCGGTGACGTCTTTCATGGAGACGTTGAATTCCTCGGCCAGGAAGTGGCGGAAGCGGGCGGAATCCAGCACGCCGGCCATGCCGCAGACCTTGTTGTGCGGCAGGCCGGAGAATTCGCGCAGCGCCCAGACCATCGCGTCCAGCGGGTTGGTGATGCAGATGACAAAGGCGTTCGGCGCGTGGTCGCGGATGCCTTCGCCGACGGATTTCATCACCTTTAGGTTGATGCCCAGCAGGTCATCGCGGCTCATGCCGGGCTTGCGTGGCACACCTGCGGTGACGATGCAGACATCGGCGCCGGCGATGTCCTCATAGGACTGGGTGCCCTTGAGGGAAGCGTCGAAGCCTTCGGAAGGACCGGATTCTGCGATGTCCAGCGCCTTGCCTTCGGGGGTGCCTTCGGCAATGTCGAACAGAACGACGTCGCCCAGTTCCTTGAGAGCTGCGAGATGTGCGAGGGTGCCGCCGATCTGACCTGCGCCGATGAGGGCGATTTTGGGTCGTGCCATTGGGAAAAGTCTCCGGTCCGGTTGAAATTTCCTGATGCCTACGTCCAATCGGGGTTTGGTGCAAGTGTTCTGCGCTGCGGCAAGGTGTGCGGTATACTTGCGTATGCCGAAAATTCGCGGCAAGTGCGATTTGAAAACAAGGGTTTCAGGGAGGGCAGGCCGGTGCTGGACGTGACGATATTCGCCTTTGCGGTGCCGGCGGTGCTGTTCGCGGGCGTGTCCAAAAGCGGATTTGGATCGGGTGCGGCCTTCGCCTCGGCCACGATTCTGGCGCTGGTGCTGGAGCCGGGCACGGCGCTGGCTCTCATGCTGCCGCTGCTGATGCTGGTCGATCTGGCGTCGCTCAAACCCTATTGGGGGCGCTGGAATCTGCGCGCGGCGCTACTGCTGATTGCCGGTGGGCTGCCCGGCGTCGCGCTGGGGGCGTGGCTCTATACCTCCGTGGACGCCGATGTGATGCGGGTGCTGATCGGCGCGGTGTCCGTGGGGTTTGTGCTGTGGCAGCTGCGCGGCAGGCTGGGCTGGCCGGTGGCCGCGGCCCGCCCGCTGGGACGGGTCGCGGGCGCCTTGGCCGGGCTAGTGGTCGGGTTTACCAGTTTCGTCAGCCATGCAGGTGGGCCACCGGCAGCGGTTTACCTGCTCAGCCTCAGGCTGCGAAAGACCGAGTATCAGGCCAGTACCGTGCTGGTCTTCTGGGCGATCAACCTAGCCAAGGCGGTGCCCTATGCGGGGCTGGGGCTGTTCACCCGCGAGACCCTGTTGATGGATCTGATGCTGGCCCCCTTTGCGCTGCTAGGCGCCTTCCTGGGGGTTTGGCTGCATCACCGGATGCCGGAGCGCTGGTTCTTCGCGCTGACCTATGTGCTGCTGACGGTGACCGGCACCAAGCTAATCTGGAATGGGCTGGCCTGACAGCAAGGTCAGGCACAGCCCGTTGCGGCTTCCCCGGCCACAAGAACGGTGCGCTGGCGAATTGACCTAGCGCGGCAAGCGGGTCAGGCGTCGTCGCCGGGCTGAGGCAGCGCCTCCGCCAATGTCTCATAAGCTTGGCCAGAGGCCACGAGGCAGGTCATCCCGTTGGGGGTGGTCACGATGATCGTCCAGCTGCCGGTCTCTCCGGAAACGAAGGTCTCCATCACGATGCCCTGTTGTCCCATGCCGATGTTCTGGCGGCTTTCGCCATATTTTTCTGCCAGCCGTTTCACAACCATGTCGCGCGGCGCGCATTTGCGGCTTTGCGCGGTGGCCTGTGCGGTTGTCAGCGTCAGCGCGGCGAGGGCTGCTGGCAGTGCAAAGAATATTTGTTTCATCCTGTTTTACCCTTTCCGGAACGGCTGGACAGGGCAGGGGCCGGAAGGCAGCCCCCGGCATCCCTGCGCGGGCCGGTGAGTGACGTTGTTGTAGATGCAGACCCCGTGCCTGCGGGCATCAGCTGCGGCCGGTGAGGGCGGCGATTTTCTGTGCCTTGGTGACATTCACTGTGCCGGACAGGTGCTGATAAGTGGTTAACCCGGCGAGCGCCAAAAATTCACGATATTTTACAGTATCTTGAGGGGATTTGGCAGATGTGGTTGCTGCGCTGCGGCAGAATTTCACTTGAAAGGTTGAAACCGAATCTATAGCCGTTTGCGCAACAAAATAACTTTTGGAGACCCGCCATGGATGCTCGCACCCGCCCTTACCGATCGGTTCTGTACATTCCCGGCTCCAAGCCGCGGGCGCTGGAAAAGGCGCGGGGCTTGCCGGTGGATGCGGTGATCTTTGATCTGGAGGATGCGGTGTCGCCAGAGGAAAAAGACAAAGCTCGCGCCTGTCTGGCAGAGGCGCTCACGGCGGATGGCTATGGCGCGCGGATGAAGATCGTGCGGATCAACGGGCTCGACACGGCATGGGGCCGGGCGGATGCCGGAGCGGCGGCGCAGATGAACTGCGATGCGATTCTTCTGCCCAAGGTGAACGACCCTGCGGATCTGGACGCGCTGGCTGCGATCACCGGCGATGTGCCCCTGTGGGCGATGATGGAGACCCCGCGCGGTATGCTGAACGCGGCGGCGATTGCGGGGCATCCCAAATTGCAGGGTATGGTGATGGGCACCAATGACTTGGCCAAGGAGCTGCGATGCCGCTTCCGCGCGGACCGATTGCCGATGATGGCAGGGCTGGGCCTGTGCCTGCTGGCCGCCAAGGCCGAAGACGTGGTGATTGTCGATGGCGTCTACAACGCCTTCAAGGATGCCGAGGGGCTGGCGGCGGAATGTGAACAGGGTCGCGACATGGGTTTTGATGGCAAGACGTTGATCCACCCCGCGCAGGTGGAGGTCGCGAATGCGGCCTTTGCGCCCTCAGAGGGAGAAATCGACCTGGCAAGGCGTCAGATCGCGGCCTTTGAGGCGGCAGAGGCCGAAGGTCAGGGGGTGGCCGTTGTGGATGGCAAGATCGTCGAGAACCTGCATGTGGCCACGGCGCGCGAAATTCTGGCAAAAGCGGATGCAATCGCTGCGCTTTCCGCATAGGTGTTAATCAAATTAACATCTGAGGGAGGCCGCAATGGCGTTACTGATCCTGGGACTATTGCTATGGTGGGGGGCGCATCTGTTCAAGCGGCTGGCCCCGGATATGCGCGCATCGCTGGGCAGCAAGGGGCGCCCACTGGTGGCGCTGGCGCTGCTGTTGTCGATCGTGCTGATGGTAATCGGCTACCGCAGTGCCGAATATTACGACATCGCCGCGGTGCCACCGATGCTGCGCCACATCAACAACCTGCTGGTGCTGATCGCCATCTTCCTGATGAGCCCGGCGCCAAAAAAGGGCGCGCTGCTGCATGGTATGCGGCATCCGATGCTGGCGGGGTTCAAGCTGTGGGCGCTGGCGCATCTGCTGGTGAACTGGGATCTGGCGTCGTTTGTGCTGTTCGGCGGTCTGCTGGCCTGGGCGGTGGTTGAGGTGATCGTTATCAACCGCAGAGAGCCTGAGTGGCAGCCCGGCCCCAAGGGCACATGGGCCAAGGACGGCATGTTCCTGGCGGGGTCGATTGTGCTGCTGGGCGTGATTGGCTACGTGCACGGGATGATCGGGCCATCGCCCTTTGGAGGATAACCGCATGAAACTTTATCGATTTCTATCTGAGGACGACACATCTGCCTTTTGCCACAAGGTGACCGATGCGCTGAACAAGGGCTGGGAGCTGCATGGCAGCCCGACCCAGACCTTTGATCCCGTGAAGGGGATCATGCGCTGCGGTCAGGCGGTGGTGAAGGTCGTCGACGGAACCTACACCCCTGAGACCAAACTGGGAGAACACTGATGGCCAAGACCAACCCGGGCCGCTTTTTCGAGGATTACACTGTCGGCGAGGTGATCGCCCACGCGGTGCCGCGCACGGTGTCGGGCGGTGAGCGGGCGCTGTATCATGCGCTGTATCCCGCGCGGCATGCGCTGTATTCCTCGGATGAGTTCGCGCGCGGGGTTGGTCTGCCGTCGGCGCCGCTGGATGATCTGGCGGCGTTTCATCTGGTGTTCGGCAAAACGGTGCCGGACATCAGTCTGAACGCGCTGGCAAACCTCGGCTACGGCGAGGGGCGCTGGCTGCGGCCGGTCTATCCCGGTGATACACTGCGGGCAGAATCCGAGGTGATCGGGCTGAAGCAGAACTCCAGCGGCAAATCCGGCGTGGTCTATGTGCGCACCCGTGGGTTGAACCAGCGCGGCGACTGCGTGCTGGAATATGTGCGCTGGGTGATGGTGCGCAAAGGCGACCTGGAGGCGCCGGCACCTGAGACCGTAATCCCGGAGCTGAGCAAGGTGATCCCGGCGGACCAGCTGGTGATCCCGGCGGGGCTGGATTTCAGCAATTATGATTTCACGCTGGCCGGTGAGCCGCACAGCTGGGGCGACTACACGGTGGGTGAGCGGATCGACCATGTCGACGGCGTCACCGTTGAGGAAGCCGAACATATGCTGGCCACCCGCCTGTGGCAGAACACCGCCAAGGTTCATTTCGACACGACGGCGCGGCCTGATGGCACGCGTCTGATCTATGGCGGGCATGTGATCTCCTTGGCGCGGGCGCTGAGCTTCAATGGCTTGGCCAATGCGCAGATGATCGTGGGTTTGAACGGCGGTGCGCATGCCAATCCGTGCCTCTCGGGCATGACGGTGCGGGCCTGGTCCGAGGTGTTGGACAAGGCCGAGACCGCGGCACCCGGCGTTGGTGCAATCCGCCTGCGGCTGGTGGCGACCAAGGGCGGCGCGCCGTTTGAATTAAAAGGCGCCGACGGAAAATATTTGCCGGATGTGCTGCTGGATCTGGATTACTGGGCCTTGATGCCGCTGTGAGGTCGGCAGGGGGCGCTGCCCCCTCGCAGGCGCGGCCTGCTCACCCCCGGAGCATTTTCGCTCAGAAAGAGACACCAGAAAAGGCGTGACCCGCCGCGGCGGTGGCGGTTAGGCTGGGGTATGCGGGTTTTGCAGCTGGTGGTTTTGGTACTGGGTCTCAGCGGGCCGCTGCGGGCGGCGGCCTGCGATTTGGCGTTGGTGTTGGCGGTGGATGTCTCCGGGTCGGTGGATGCTGACGAATACCGGGTGCAGATGGACGGGCTGGCGGCGGGCCTGCGCGATGGTGTGGTCTCCGAGGCGCTGGTGCGGGCGCGGGCGCAGGTGTTGCTGATGCAGTGGTCCGGTCGCTCGCGGCAGGAGGTCACGCTGGACTGGGTGCAGATCCGCAGCTTTGCAGAGGTCGAGGTGCTGGCGCAGCGGATTGAGGTGGCTCCGCGCCCCTGGCGCAATTATTCCACCGCGGTTGGCGAGGCGTTGTTTCTGGCGCTGGAGCAGTTCGATGCGGTGCCGGACTGCAGCCGCCGGGTGATCGACATTTCCGGCGACGGTTATTCCAACGAGGGCGTGGAGCCGCGCGCGGCGCATGGCGCGTTGGCGGCAGCGGGGGTCACGGTGAACGCCATTGCCATCGAGCAGAGCGAACCGGGGCTTACGGCCTATTTTTTTGAAAACGTGATCCGGGGTGAGGGGGCGTTTGTGGTCACAGCTGCCAGCTTTGCCGATTATCCGGCGCGGATCCGCAAGAAGCTGGTGCGCGAGGTGGCCCGGCAGACCGCGGCGTTGGGGCCGGGGGACGGCAGCAGCGGGGCAGCTTTGCAGTGATTTGCAATTTGGCACCTGATTCTGCAAAGAATATCCAAACCCTTGTTTTGTGATCACTAAATATTTTGTGTGATCACAACTCGTGGTCTTTTCGCGCCACCGACACGATTTCCGGCGTGTTTTAATCCTTCCTTCGGGTGACATGCCGTGAAAATCGGCTAAAACGTCGTCAGCCAACCGGAAAGGAGCCAACATGGCCGATGTCAATCGGGGCAACCGCCCGCTTTCGCCATTCATGATCGGGCCATACTACCGGCCCCAGATGACCTCCATGTCGTCGATCATGGTCCGTATTACCGCCCTTGCGGCCCTGACCCTTGCCGTGCTGGTGGTGTGGTGGCTGCTGGCCGCCGCTACATCCGAAACCGCCTTTGCCTTTATCGACGGGCTGCTGCGCAGCTGGTTGGGCGATCTGGTGCTGCTGGGCGGCGCATGGGCGCTTTGGTATCACATGCTGGGCCGTCTGCGTCACGTGATCTGGGACTTCGGCTACTGCCTGGAGGTGTCTGTTTCGGAGAAGATGGGCTGGGGCATGTTCATCGGCGCCACGGTGCTGGCGGTTTTGACCGTGCTGGTTGTGTAAAAAAGGGGCTTCACATGCAATTTTTGACGGACCGCAAGCGCGCTCAAGGCCTGGGAGCTGGGGGCACCGGCACCCATCACCATTGGCAGATGATTGTCAGCTCTATCCTGCTGGTGCCGCTGGTGCCGCTGTTCATCTTTGTCTTTGGTAGCGCGCTGGGCGGCAGCCACGCCGAGGTGTTGGCCTATTTCAGCCGTCCCTTCCCGGCGATCGTCCTGGGCCTGAGCTTGGTGGTGATCCTGTTGCACCTGCTGCGCGAGGCGCAGGAGGCAATTGAAGATTACGTGCATGGGGTGGCGCAAAAGCTGGCCCTGGTGGCGGTGTCGGCCTTTGCCTACACGCTGATTGCGGCGGGTCTTTTTGCCCTCGTGAAACTCGCCCTCTGATATATGCGCGGTAAGGAACAGAAACGATGACAGCAGCATATGAATATGAAACCCACGACTATGATGTCGTGGTGGTGGGCGCCGGCGGCGCCGGTCTGCGGGCGACGCTGGGCATGGCCGAGCAGGGCCTGCGCACCGCCTGTGTGACCAAGGTTTTCCCGACCCGCTCGCACACGGTGGCGGCACAGGGCGGCATCGCCGCCTCGCTGTCCAACATGGGACCGGACCACTGGCAGTGGCACATGTATGACACGGTGAAGGGCTCCGACTGGCTGGGCGACACCGACGCGATGGAGTACCTGGCGCGCGAAGCCCCCAAGGCGGTATATGAGCTGGAGCACTATGGCGTGCCGTTCAGCCGGACCGAAGAAGGCAAGATCTATCAGCGCCCCTTTGGTGGTCACACCACCGAATTCGGCGAAGGCCCGGCGGTGCAGCGCACCTGCGCTGCCGCTGACCGGACCGGCCATGCGATCCTGCACACGCTGTATGGACAGTCGCTGAAGAACAACGCCGAGTTCTATATTGAATATTTCGCCATCGACCTGATCATGTCCGAGGACGGGCAGTGCCAAGGTGTAGTCTGCTGGAAGCTCGATGATGGCACCATGCATGTCTTCAACGCCAAGATGGTCGTGCTGGCAACGGGCGGCTATGGCCGTGCATATTTCTCGGCCACCTCGGCGCATACCTGCACCGGCGACGGCGGCGGTATGGTGGCGCGCGCAGGTCTCGCGTTGCAGGACATGGAGTTCGTGCAGTTCCACCCGACCGGCATCTACGGGTCCGGCTGCCTGATTACCGAGGGCGCGCGCGGCGAAGGTGGTTACCTGACCAACTCCGAAGGCGAACGCTTCATGGAGCGCTACGCGCCGCAGTACAAGGATCTGGCACCGCGCGACTATGTCAGCCGTTCGATGACCATGGAAATCCGCGAAGGCCGCGGCGTGGGCGAGCATGGCGACCACATTCACCTGAATCTGAACCACCTGCCCGCCGAAGCGCTGGCAGAGCGGCTGCCGGGGATTTCGGAGAGCGCCAAGATCTTCGCCGGTGTTGACGTGACCAAGGAGCCGATCCCGGTTCTGCCCACCGTGCATTACAACATGGGCGGCATTCCGACCAACTATTGGGGCGAGGTGCTGAACCCGACCGAGGATGATCCGACCGCCGTGGTGCCCGGCCTGATGGCTGTGGGCGAGGCGGGCTGTGCCTCGGTGCATGGCGCGAACCGTCTTGGCTCCAACTCGCTGATCGACCTGGTGGTGTTCGGCCGTGCCTCTGCGATCCGCGCGGGCAAGGTTGTGGACGCAGATGCGCCCAACCCGGTGCTGAACAAGGCGTCGGTGGACAAGGCATTTGATCGTTTCGACAGTCTGCGCAACGCCAAGGGTGGCATCCCGACCGCCGATCTGCGGCTGGAAATGCAGCGCACCATGCAGGCCGATGCGGCGGTGTTCCGCACCGACAAGACTTTGAAAGAAGGCGTCGAGAAGATGACCAGCATCGCCGCCAAGCTGGATGATCTGCACGTGACCGACCGGTCTCTGGTGTGGAACTCCGACCTGATGGAGACGCTGGAGCTGACCAACCTGATGCCCAACGCCTTGGCCACCATTGTCGGCGCCGAGGCGCGCAAGGAAAGCCGTGGCGCCCACGCGCATGAGGATTACGCCGAGCGCGACGACGAGAACTGGCGGGTGCATACCGTGTCCCGTGTCGAAGGCACCAATGTCGAGCTGAGCTTCCGTCCGGTGGTCACCGATCCGCTGACCACCGAAGACGAAGGCGGCATCAGCCTCAAGAAAATCGCGCCCAAGGCGCGGACGTTCTAAGGAGACAGATCATGGTTCAATTCAGCCTCCCGAAGAACTCCAAGGTGGTTACCGGCAAAACCTGGCCCAAGCCGGACGGTGCCACCAATGTGCGAAAGTTCAAGATCTATCGCTGGAATCCGGATGACGGGAAAAACCCGCAGGTCGACACCTATTTTCTGGACATGGACAAATGCGGTCCGATGATCCTGGACGCGCTGATCAAGATCAAGAACGAGATTGATCCGACGCTCACCTTCCGCCGCTCCTGCCGCGAAGGGATTTGCGGGTCCTGCGCGATGAACATCGATGGCATCAACACGCTGGCCTGTATCTACGGGCTGGATGAGGTGAAGGGCGATGTCACGATCTATCCGCTTCCGCATATGCCGGTGGTCAAGGATCTTATTCCCGATCTGACCCATTTCTATGCGCAGCACGCGTCGATCATGCCTTGGCTGGAAACCAAGACCAACCGCCCGGCAAAAGAGTGGAAGCAGTCGATAGAGGACCGCAAGAAGCTGGACGGCCTGTATGAGTGCGTGATGTGCGCCTCCTGCTCGACCGCCTGCCCGAGCTACTGGTGGAACGGCGACCGTTATCTTGGCCCGGCAGCCCTGCTGCACGCCTACCGCTGGATCATCGACAGCCGCGACGAGGCGACGCCGGAACGGCTGGACCAGCTGGAAGACCCGTTCAAGCTGTACCGCTGCCACACCATCATGAACTGTGCAAAAACTTGCCCCAAGGGTCTGAACCCGGCCAAGGCGATCTCGCACATCAAGAAGATGATGGTAGAACGCACCGTGTGAACCGGCATGCGGGGCGCGAGGTTCCGCCGTCGGCCGAAGGTGAGATTTGCATGGCCCCCGGTTTCCTGCGAAACCGGGGGCATGTTTTTTGCAGCGTCAACAGGCGGAGGACCGCAATGCGGTTTCGGATCCTGACCCCGTCCCGAACCTCGACCCGGACCCGGACCCGGACCCTGACAGCGCTTGGCGCCGTGGCGGCGCTGTCGGGCTGCATGTCGGCGGCGGACAACGACAACCTGGGCGCACAGCTGGCGGCCTCGGATGCGCGGCTGCCCGGCTGCGCCGCAGAGGCAGGCGTGACCGGCGGTTACAGGGTCTGGACCGAAGTGATCGGCCACGGGCCGGGCACAACGGTGCTGCGCGAAGTGCGCCCCGGCCCGACGCTGCGTGCCGATCAGGCCGCGCAGATGACGGCCTGCCTGAACGCCTAGGCGGTGGCCTGTGGCCCGGGGTGGGTGGGCAATATGCGGTTGAGTGACGGCGCAGGCCGCCCTAACCTGCGGTCATGCAACCTGTTTTTTCCGCCATGCTTCTTGCCGGTCTTGCTGGTCTGGCAATGCCGCTCGGAGGGTTCCTTGCCACGCGCGAGCATATCCGCAGCCCGGCGCTGCGCGACGAGGTGCTGCATCTGATCGCAGCCTTCGGCGGCGGCGCGCTGGTCTCGGCCGTGGCGCTGGTACTGGTGCCGGAAGCTGCGAAGGCGCTGCCTGCGCTGTTGGCGGTGGCACTGTTCGTGGCAGGCGGTGCGGTGTTCTTCGCGGTGGATGTGATGCTACAGCGGCGCGGCGGCAGCGGTGCCTTGCTGCTGGCAATGCTGCTGGATTACGTGCCGGAGGCGATGGCACTGGGGGCGATGCTGGTGGCGGATGCCGCAACCGCGCGGCTGCTGGCGCTGATGATCTTTCTGCAAAACCTGCCCGAAGGTTTTGCCGCTTTTCGCGAGATTCGCCGGGATTCCCCGCCGCAGGGCGACAGCCCGGCTTGGCATGTCTTGCTGGTGTTTCTGGGCCTCGCGGCGCTGGGGCCGCTGTGTGCGCTGGCGGGTATGTTCTGGCTGGCTGAAGCGCCGGGGCTGCTGGGCGGCATCATGATCTTTGCCGCGGGTGGCATCCTGTATCTGTTGTTTCAGGACATTGCCCCCAAGGCGCACTCCGATCGCCAAGCCCTGCCTGCGCTGGGTGCGGTTGCGGGCTTTGCACTGGGGCTGGCAGGCGAGATGCTGATCGCCTGACGGCTGCCGCAAGGCGATGCATGTCAGGTATGACGGCGCGAGGCAGGCTTGAGCTGTGGGTGAACAGCGCCTAGACAGGCGGCATGCCCGTACTTCTTCTGCTCTTGCTGGCCGGCGTGCTGGCCTATTTCCTGTGGCGCCGCCGCAGCACCAGCCTGACCCGCAACTGCCGCTGGCGACAGCAGCGTGCGCAGGCCCAGTGGCGCTGCCTCTATTGTGGCGCGGTGCAGGAGGGCGAGGCAGCGCCTGTGATCTGCCGCAATCCGAAGCGCCGCCCCTGAACGGTGATCTCCCGCGCCCGCAGGCGCCCCGGCTGCGCCGGAGCACCTTCCGTGCGGCCTTGGGGGGGGGGGGGGGGGGGGGGGGGGGGGGGGGGGGGGA